>JBBRMO010000144.1:0-5813 GCA_038230815.1 Chthoniobacterales bacterium | reverse complement strand
CGAGATCATCGGCGACGGACCGCTTCGGGAAAAACTGCAACACCACATCGCGGACCTGCGCCTCGGCGACCACGTCACCCTCTCGGGCGCGCTGCCCCAGGATTGCGTGCTCGAGCGGGTGAAGCGCTGCGACATTTTCGCGCTCGCTTCCACGACCGACGACAACGGAGCGAGCGACGTCTTCCCGACGGTGATCCTGGAGGCGATGGCTTCTGCCCGGCCGGTTGTGTCGACGATTCTCGCCGGAATTCCCGAGTCCGTGGTGGACAAGGAAACGGGGCTGCTGGTTCCCGCGGGCGAGAGCGGGCTCTTCGCCGACGGGCTCGAAACACTTTGCCGGAGCGCGGATTTGCGCGCGCGCTTTGGGGCGGCGGCCCGAGTGCGGGTGGAGCAGCATTTCCAGATCGAGGTCACGACTCGCCCGTTGATCGAATTGTTGAAAAAAAAGCCGGAAGGCGGAGCCCCCACGAATTCGAGCAGAGTTCAACCAGAGCCACGAATTGCTTATCTGATCGACCAATGGCCCGACGAGACATTACCGTCCCTCGAAACGGAGCTGCGTGAAGTCGCGAAACGGACTTCGGAGTTGCAGGCGTTCGTCTGCGAGTTTCGCCGGGACCGCCGGCTGTCGCCGGAACAGAAGAGGACCGCGCTTCAGCTGGAATTTCTTCCTGACGCCATGGCCATTGAAGCGGAATGGCAGGCCAATCGGGAGCTGGTGCTCGCGCTGGAAGATGATCGCGCCAACGAATCGCACCGGGCGCCAGTCGACCTCTTTTTGCGGCAGGCGCATTTCGCGGTCACCTTGCAGCGCATGTTTGCCAGGCGAAAATTCTCTCACGTACATGCGACCAGTTCCCGCTCCTTGATTTGCGGCGGGCTGCTCAAGAAGATTCTCGGCGTCAGTTTGAGCGCGTCGATCGAAGCGAAACCGCATTTGCCGCGCGAAGCGATTGAGAGCGCGCTGCAACATGCGGTAGGCGGACGAATTGCCGATCGGAAGCTGAGCGAACATCTCGGGCCTCCGTTTTTTTTCGATCGCCCCGCCTCGAACGCCGCCTGGGTCCGGAGTCTCCGCTGGCTCAGGCCCGTCAGTAGGATCGATTTGACCCGGCCCGCCAGTTTTTGGCAGGAATGGGTGAATCGCCTGAAGCACTGGAGCGGCGGCACCTAATGCCTCTTTTCTCATGAACAAAAAAGCGATCCTTCTCGCGGGCGGCGCCGGCACCCGGCTCTATCCCCTCACCAAAATTGTCTGCAAACAGCTTCTGCCGGTTTACGACAAGCCGATGATTTGCTACCCGCTCGCGACTTTGTTGCTTGGCGGACTGCGCGACATCCTGATTATTTCCACACCGAAAGACCTGCCGATGCTGCGGGACTATCTGGGCGACGGCACGCGGCTGGGCGTCCGAATCGAGTATGCCGCGCAACCAAAACCGGAAGGAATCGCACAGGCGTTCCTGATCGGAGCCGATTTTCTCGGCGAGGCCGGCGCCTCGTTGATCCTGGGCGACAATATTTTTTATGGGAACCTCGACTTCTATCGGGAAGCGCTCGCGCTCGAACACGGCGCCTGCATTTTCGGATACCAGGTGCGGGATCCGGAACGATACGGAGTGGTCGAGTTCGGCCCCGATGGACGGGCGTTGAGCCTCGAGGAAAAACCAAAGCAGCCGAAAAGCAATTTCGCGATCCCGGGCCTGTACGTTTATGACGGGCACGTCGTTGAGTACTGCCGCCAGCTGCGTCCTTCAGCGCGGGACGAGTTGGAGATTACGGATTTGAACCTGGTTTATCTCGGGCGAAACGAGCTGCATGTGAAATCGCTGGGGCGCGGGATGGCATGGCTCGATACAGGGACGCAAACCAGCCTGCTGGAAGCCGGCAACTACATCGCCACGATCGAACACCGCCAGGGACTAAAAATCGCGTGCCTCGAAGAGATCGCGTTTCGGATGCAGTTCATCGATCAACCGGGACTGGAACGGATCGTCAATGGATTGCCGAAGGGTGAGTATCGCGAATATCTGCGGATAGTTTGCGATGAAGGCCCGGCCGCGCATCATCCTGAACCGGCGACGTGATTTGGAACCGGCGCGTCCTCGTGCCGGAACGTGATCCGTTTTCCACGTCTTTCCCAACGGCCTGAGGGCAGGCCGTCTCCAGATGAAATCATTTCGGCTGCTCGCGCAGAAGATGGTTCGTGTCGGCGAGTAATTTGGTCACGGCGTCGGGCGCCAGCGCGTCGTAGTAACCGCGGATCGTTCCCCGACGATCAACCAGAACAAATCGTGTGCTATGGACGGGCCCGCTGTTTTCCTCGGACGCATCGGAGAGGGCGAGCTTGAAGCCATCGCGAGAAAGCGAAGCGATCTTTGCACTCGCTCCGGTTAGAAAATCCCAGCGGAGCGGAGTGATGCGCAATTTATCGGCATAGGTGCGCAAAACTTCGGGGGTGTCCTTTTCGGGATCGACGCTGAACGAGACCAGGTGGACGTCGCTTTGGGCGAGCGGCTTTTGCAATTCGCTCATCCGGGTGCTGATGATAGGGCACGGGCCCGGACAACTGGTGAAGATAAAATCGGCGATCCAAATCCTGCCGGCCAATTGCGGCGAACCGAACGGTTGCGAATCCTGGTTCACCAGCTCGAAGTTCGGGACCGTTCCGTAGGAAGGCAGCAGCCGATTTGAAAGACGATTAACTTCGAGCTGTCGCAGCCAGAAGAGCGCGCCGGCGGTAACGAGCGGAATAAGAACGAGGGCGAGTTTCCAGGCGGTGCCGGCCTTGGGCGCGGGCGTTCGGACGGCGACGGACGCTGTTTCCGTTTTCATATTTTCGTCAAAACAAGAGCGCCCAGAAGCAACGGGAGATACAAAATCGACGTCAGGAACAGACGCCGAGCGTCGACTGCCTGCTGGGTGCGGAGGAACCGCATCGCGACAAAGATAAAGAAACCGTTGAGGACGAGCTCGACGGCAAGGTAAACGGCGCTGACGAGTCCGATAAACTGCGGGATACCCGAGATGAGAAGCAACAGGATACAAAAGAGCACGGCCTGGCTGGCGCTGCGGGCGCCACTGGCGTCATCCTTCGAAATCATTTCGAATCCGGCTCGCGCGTAATCTTCCCGATACATCCAGGCGATCGCAAAGAAATGCGGCAGTTGCCAAAAAAAGAGGATGGCGAAAAGACTCCAGGCCCCGATATCGACACGGCCGCTCGCCGCCGCCCAGCCGACCACGGGCGGCAGCGCCCCGGGAAATGCCCCCACGAGAGTGTTGAAAGTGCTGACGCGTTTGAGCGGCGTATAGGCGAAGATGTAGATGGCGACCGTGGCGCCCGCGAGTAGGGCGCTGAGCCAATTGCAGGCAAAAGCGAGATAAACGACGCCGCCAATCGAAAGCAGGCACCCGAAAATCAAGGCGTCGCGCGCGAGCATGCGGCCGGCTGGGATCGGGCGGCTTTTCGTCCGGTGCATCAAGGCATCGAGGCGACGCTCCCACCATTGGTTGAGCGCGGCGGCGCCGGCGGCCGCGAGCGCAGTTCCAAAGACAGCGTGAAACAGCCCGAGCGGATTTATGGGCCTGGCCGCGGCGAGATAATAGCCCACCGCGGTCGTGAGCAGGACGAGGAGAGTGAGGCGCGCTTTCACGAGCTCGGCGAAGTCCGACGTGAAACGGCGGCGCACGGGAGCGGAAATCGCCGGATCAACCGGGCCATCGGCCGGCAAGGCAGCGCTTTTCATGACACCGGAATTTCCACCGAAACGGGAGATTGGCGAGGCGAACCGGAAAATTCGCTCCGGCGCGACGCGCGGAGACAAACCGCGGAAAGCGCGACGCCGAGCGCGAACATGGTGGCGCCGACGGCGACATGGGTCGTCGCCACGTCCGCCGCCTTGTTGCTCCAGATTACCCAAGCCCCCAGGGTAATCTGACAGGCGAGAAGGAGAAACCAGGCATCGGAAAAACGCGCCAGCAGGCCCGCATTTTGTGGCGTCCTTCGCGCGAGGATCAGGGACGCAATGACGCCGGCCGCGATGATCACAGCGAGAAAGCGATGAGTCATCTGCAACCAGATCTGGAATGGAGTGACGTCGGACAACGCCCGGGCATCACGCCAGGTGTTGATTTCCACGACCCGGGCCGGGGAGGTATCGGGAATGATTCTTCCGTAGGCGAGGGGGAAATCGAGGATCGAGAGATCGCGATGTTGATGGCGCATGGTGGCACCGAGGCCAAGCTGAAGGTAGATAATTATCGTGGTGGCGAGGGCAACGCGCGCCAGAATTCTGGCAGGGAAGTCGCAGCTCGCCGTTCCTGTCAGAGAAAGTCGCCGCCAAAGTTGCGAAGTCGCGAGGGTGATGACGATCAGCATTCCAAAAAAAGCCTGAGCGAGGCAGGCGTGGAAGACGCCGATCTCATCCTTCAGCAAAGTCACGCGCAATCCACCGAGAACGCCCTGAAGGATGACAGCGCCGAGCGCGGCGAAGCCAAGATTGCGGAGCCAGCGGCGTTGATCCACGCGCCAGATCCAGATCGCCAGGATGATCGTCAGAAACCCGACGGTTGAGGCAATGAGGCGATGGGTATGCTCGAAGAAGATTCCGCCGACCCATTTCGAGACGGGAAAAAGAAACATATTGTAACCGAAAGTGGTCGGCCAATCGGGCACGGCGAGTCCAACGCCCTTGCTCGTGACCATGCCGCCACTGCAGATGAGAAGGAGGGTGGCGATTGAAGTGAACCAGGCAAAGCGATGGAGCCAGGATATCGATTGGTTACTCACGCCTCGAAACTAGACCTCCAGCAAGGGTGATCTGCAAGGAGGTGGATCGGGCGTCCCGTCGTACAATGCCGAAAAGTGGCGGCAAAGCCGCGATCATAAAACATCGCGCGACGAATCGCACGATCTCCCAAGCAGACTATTATCCGTGTGGACTTGGATTCGGCGCTTTCGGCGGCTCGCCCGGCTTGCCATCCGGTTCCCCGCTTGGGTTCGCGGTTTTCGGTCCACCGGGAGGCGGGATTGTTCCCGGCGTCGGCCCGACCGGCGGTTCGCCTGGTGGGCGCTCGCTCGGCGGTGGCGCGGCCTGAGTCCCGGAAAGTTCCACCCGCTCTTTCAGCCAGGCCTGATATTCGGCCGGCTCATCGACGACCAGCATTCCTTTCATGCTGTAATGGCCGAGGCCACAGAGCTGACCACATACTATTTCGAAGTTGCCCGTCTTGATCGGCTTGAACCACATCGGAATAAGCTGACCCGGGATCGCATCCTGCGCCATCCGCATACTGGGTAACCCAAAATTATGGATTACGTCTTTGGACGAGAGCTCGATGATGACAGGCTTATCTTTGGGTACATGCAACTCTCCCAACACCACAAGGTCGTCCTTTGAGGCGGGATCGGTTGGATCGAGGCCAAGCGGATTGGAGTTGGTTACCAGGGAGATATCGCGACGACCAAAGACTCCATCCGGCCCCGGCATGTGAAAGTTCCAGTTGAACTGCTGGCCGATGGCGTGCACGACGATCGCATCTTTGTCATCGGGGAAAGAATTTACCCTTTTTGCCCACAACGGGATCGCGAAACCGATTAACATCACAGCCTCGATCAAGACGACCGCGAATTCCAGGTGAGAAGAGATCCCACTCTTGACCCCTTCGTGGTCGGCAACCGGATGGCGGCTGCGACGAAAACGCACCAGGACATAAACAAAAAATGCCGACCAACCGACGAAGAGCGCCGCCATGAACCAATGAGCGAACTCGATAATGTGATCGATTTGGTATCCGTGCTCGGAGGCATT
>JBBRMO010000143.1:0-5876 GCA_038230815.1 Chthoniobacterales bacterium | reverse complement strand
TGCGTTTTCATTTTCTCGATCACCTCCGCGAGATGTGACGGCGAAGGCGGGATGCCCGGTTTCGGCTCGAGGAACGTGTCGATGTTGAGGCCGAAACGGTGGGCGAAGTAGACCCAGGAATCGTGATACGCGACGACATTTTGTCCCTTGAATGGCAGCATCTCCGTGCCCCATTCCTGGAGCTTCGCGTTAATGGTCGCCTCGAACTTCTTGTAGTTCGCATCGTAGACGGAAGCATTTGGAGGATCGAGTGCGCTGAACGCCTGCGCGATGTGGAGCGCGACCGTTTTCGCAATAATCGGGTCAACGACGAAATGCGGATTACCCATGGCGTGGACGTCACCCGCGGCCCGGGTTGCATTTGTGGGCACATTCATCAGGCGCACGCCTTGGGAAGCCTGGACGCGACCCGGCTTGCCGACCTCGATCTTGGAATTGCGCGCGTTTTGGAGGAGCGGGGGAAGCCAGCCGACCTCCAGCTCGGCGCCCCCATCGATGAGGACATCGGCGTCGCGCAACTGGACGACAAAGCTCGGGCGCGCGTCCACGAAATGGGAGTCCTCAGTCGGTTTCGCCAGGGCGCTGACATCGACCTTGTCGCCACCGATCTCACGCGCGAGCGAGGCAAGATCGGGGAGAGTGGCAACGACTTTGAGTTTGGCGTCCACCGTGGATACGAGCGTTGCAAATAACGCCGAGGCGAAGATGAGATATTTTATTTTCATAGTTGGTGACATAACAGAGTCATTCCGAGCGCAGTCGAGGAATCCGGTTGCGAAAGCTTCCGGTAACTCCAAGGGATCCCTCGACTAACGCTTGGGATGGCATCAGAATTTGTGGGCGCCGTGAGCGCCCAGGATGAATTCGAACTGGAGGAAAACGGAATCGACGTCGCGGCTGGCGAGGAAGGCGTTCTCTTCCAGGAAATCGTGATTGTATTGCAGGCGGATCTTCGAGAATTCGGTCGGATACCAGGTGACATTAGCCGAAATTCGGGAACGGGATTGGCGGGTGTCGTCGTCCGTGAAGGCGGATGGCTGCATGTGGAGATAATCGCCGCGGATGCCGACGACCCAGCCTTTCTTGAATCCCCAGAGCACCTGCGAATACATGCCCCAGTCGCGAAATGTTTCGTCGACCGGGAACAGGTTATCCAGGCCGCGGCCGGCTTCGAAACGGCGATACATCGCTTCGGTCTGCCATTTCACAAACGGAAAGCCACCTTCCGCGCGGGCGCTCTTCCATGTGTAAAGAAAATCAGCCCCATAAACCTGGGTGTGCGCGTTCGGCCCGGTATCGTTCGCGCCGAAAGCCCCGGACGCACCGAAGAGGACCGTCTGGGTGTCGCTCGGGTTAAACGAGTTTTCGAAGCGCGGAACAAATAACATATCGTGTAAGGCGCTGGCGTTGCGATCGATCGTCATTCGGTCGTAAAACACTCCGTTGTCGCCCGGGTTGCGAAACGAATATGCGGTTCCGCCGCGTCCGTTTTGGACGGCGAAGATCGCCTGGGAATACCAGGGCACCGGCAAGGTCCACGCGATCTGGGCGCCGACGCCGCGGAGGCCGTCAGGCCCGAGCAGGCGCCCGTTCACGAGCGGCGAGTCCGCGAAATCCCAGGTGTGGGGATGGGTCGCGTTGATCCGGCCAAATGCATCGAAGAACTGCCCGGCCTTGACCTGCAAGCCAAAGGGAAGCGTCGTCGTCTGAAGAAACGCCTCTTCGAGCTCGATCTCGGTCTGATTGTTATTGTCCAGCTTGAGCACGATGTTGGCGAAGCCTTCGAAGTACGGATCGACCGCGCCGTCCAGTGCGATCTCCGCATTGCGCGCGTTGAACCCGCGTTGCTGCGGGTCGTGGTCGCCGACTTCGAGGCGATCCAAATGGCGATCACTCGAACCCGCCAGGGCGAAGACCGAATCGAACGAGATGTTCATGTAGCTCTTGTTGCCACCGCCGATGATCGGGAGCGGCTGCGTCAAAGATGAAGTCGTGTCCGATGTCGAGATCGTCGCCGGCGTGCTCGTCACCGCTTCATCGGAGGTGGGGAACAAACTTGTTCCGTTCGCGTTGACGGGTGGCGCCGAGGCTACGACCGCGGTGTCGCTGGTCGGAAATAACGGAGGCGCGTTTGGGGATGGCGCGGGCGGGCTGGAGGTGTCCGCCGTTTGCGGCTCGGGATTTTGCGGGAGAGTGGGGACGCTGGAGCTGTTCTTTTCCGTCGTCGCCGTCGGTTGCTCTTTCATTTGCTGCTGCAGGGTCCGCACCATTTCCTTGAGCGATTGGACTTCCTGGCGCAACTCCTCGACCTCGGCGGTCGAAGCCGGCGTCGATGCCGTCGGCGGAGCGGCGACGGGCTCCGCGGTTTGGGCTAAGGCGCCCGTGACCGCGCAACAGGCGAGCGCTCCATAGATAATATTTCGCATGATTTCCTGACTGCTTCGGGCATTGCCCGAGGGTGTTACTGGACTCGGTATCGGCGTTCGGCGCGCATTGGATGGGCGGTTCGCGGAACGCGCGACAGAGCCACCCTCCGCCCCACGGCGGAACACCAATGGTCAGGAATTCACCGGCGGCGCGTGCTCGAGCAAAGAAAACTCGAGGTGGGCGGTGACTAATTGAAAGCTGCGGAAAGGGTGGGCGAACGCCGTGGGCGGCGCTGGCGGCGCGAGCGAGATCGAGGCGGTGGGCGTGTGCTGGTAATTGCCCGACGCCAGTAGCGTGACGGCGCACTCATGGTTCGCGGTGGAACTGGCCGCGTGAAGCTGCTCATGGAGCTGCGGGATGGCGGAAAGGACCAGTGCGAAAAGAACCGCGCCAATGCATCCCGCGGCCACGATCGCGCGCCATCCAATCGCTTTGCTCTCGCTAAGGCGCACGCTCATTGGGCGCGAGTGTGGTTCGTTCGGCCCTTCTCCGCAAGCGCGATTTCTCCGCGGGCGCCGGGGCAACCCCGCTCCAGATGGCGGGCGGTCTAGCATGCGAATCGCTTTTAGAAAGGTGATGGACGCTTTGGCTTCCGATGCATTTAGCCCGCCACACTCCGGTGGACCTGCGAAGAAAGGCTCAAATGGGGACTGGATAGGGCGGGCGGTAATGCCGGCGAACGTTGCCCTCGAGAACACCTCCCGGGTCAGCGTGGGAGTGCTTTCCCTGTTCTGGATCGGGGCGGTCGGTCTGGCCGATTACTGGACCGGTTACGAACGGTCGATGATGATCTTTTATTTGATCCCCATCACCATGGGGACATGGTTTGGAGGCCGCCGCTTCGGGATGTTCCTGGCCGCTCTAAGCGTCGGCACGTCCATCTTTACGGATGTCGCTTCCGGCATTCCTGAAGTGCGATATTGGAATGAGGCGGTGGGCCTCAGTTCCTACGCGATTTTCGTCTGGCTGCTGGCCCGCTGGCGCGCCTCGCTTCGGCAAATGGATGACCGGGTGCGTCTTCGCACCGCTGATCTTCAGGAGGAGATTCTCGAGCGAATGCGGCTCGAAAAAGAAATGACCGAGGTGACGGAGCGGGAGCGCCGGCGGCTGGGCCACGATCTTCACGACAGCCTTTGCCAACATCTCACCGGGACCGCGCTCGTGGCCCAGGTTCTCCAGGCGAAGCTGGCGTCCAGTTGTTCGGACGACGCCGCGGACGCCCGCAAGTTGGTAGGATTAATCGAGGAGGGAATCGACCTCACCCGGAATCTGGCGCGGGGATTATTTTCTCCCGATCTGGAGCGGGGGGGACTGGCGGAGGCCCTGGAAGGGTTGGCCCACAACATCCAGGAACGAACGGGAATCAATTGTGAATGCCATCACAGTGACGAGAGCGAGATCGAATCCTGTAATGCCGCGGTGCTGACGCAGTTCTATCGGATCGCGCAGGAAGCGGTCGCCAATGCGGTGAAACATGCGCGGGCGCGTCAAATCGTGATCGAACTCGACGCCGCGGACGGGGAAATGAGGCTGAATATCTTTGATGACGGTGTCGGGCTGGGAGAGGCGGGCGAAAGCAAAGGGCTGGGGCTAAAAATGATGCGCCATGGAGCAGGTTTGATCGGCGCGAATTTCAGTGCGGTAAGGCGCAGTCCCGCGGGAACCATCGTTTCCTGTGTCCTGCCGCAAGGCCCTCGACGGAGTGCTGGGGAAGGCTATGAAATCTAATTTTCTGGAGCGGAAGAGCCGCGTTTTCGTGGTCGATGATCATCCGTTGGTGCGCGATGGCCTGCGGACGCTGATTAATCAAGAGAGCGATCTCGAAGTCTGCGGGGTAGCGGAAGAGGCGGCTCCCGCTCTGCTCGCCATCGCTGCGAGTCAGCCCCACATTGTGCTGGTCGATATTTCGCTCAAGAACACCTCGGGCTTGGAATTGATCAAAGATCTGAAAATCCAGGAGCCCTCCGTGGCGGTGATCGTCGTCTCGATGCACGATGAAATGCTCTATGCGGAGCGGGCGTTGCGGGCGGGGGCCCGCGGTTATGTGATGAAACGAGAGACGACCGGAAATGTTCTCCTGGCCATTCGGCGTGTTCTCGAAGGGGGCGTTTACTTGAGCGACAGCGTCGTCGCGCGGATGGCGAGCCTGATGGCTGGGCGGCGGCAGCGTGAATCCGCCAGCGCCGAGCGGGTCGAGCAATTGAGCGACCGCGAGCTGGAGATTTTCCGTCTTCTCGGGCGGGGTCTGGGGACGGCGGAGATCGCGGAGGTTCTGCACCTCAACTGCAAGACGGTGCAGGCCTACTGTGCGCGCGCGAAAGAAAAACTCGGGCTGACGACCGCCATCGAATTGCGCCGCGCGGCCACCCGCTGGGAAGACGCGCACGCGGCCGCAACGGCCTGAGAATCAGCCAGGACTTGTAGGGTGCGGCCCTACAGAAAGACCCGGCGGCCCCGGGACCCGGGTGGCCTCCACGGTGCTAATTAGGAGAGCATGAAAAATTCAGTTCGTGCCTCAAAGGCGTTCACGCTGGTCGAAATTATGATTGTCGTTGCGATCATCGCTCTGCTCGCTGCGATCGCGGTGCCGGGATTTCTCCGCGCCCGGAAACGCTCCCAGGCCAGCCGGATCATTAACGACCTCCGCCTGATTGACTCGGCGGTCGATCAGTACGCGATCGAAACCAACAAGACCACCGGATCTGCCGTGGCTATCGCGGATTGGACTAATTATCTCAAGAAAGGCACGAACCTCTACCAAACGGGGCTCGACATCCTTGGGAATTCCTACGGTCCCCAAACGGTCGATACGATTCCGGCCGTGCCGCCCGCGTCCAAGGCCGCGCTCTCGGACGTGACGGACAACACTTTCTGGTCGCCCTACAACTAAATTGATGGCTCCTGCGCCGGCTCGCTCAGACGACGAAAGGGCCGCTATCGGGAGTAGGCAAGAAATGAGATTACTGGTGCTAACAGTCGCAGGAGTGGCGCTGGCCGGGTTGATCTTGAAGCTCTACACCGTCGACTCGACCATGGCGCTCGTTCTCGGTGGTCTCGGATTCTCGGGCGCGATCATGTGGATCGCAGAGGGCTGATTTGATTTTAAATTAGGAGTTCGCGATGCCGGTGCCTAGACAGACGCAGTGGCACGGGTTACGAATGCGGAAGCGATGATCGGCTCTGCGAAAATCTATTTCATTATCTTTGGCCTGCTCACGATCGTGGGCGGCGTCATCGGTTACGTAAAAGCCGGCAGCACGGCCTCGATCATTGCCGGCGCCATTTCCGGCATCGCCCTGATCGCGGCCGCGTATTTGCTGCCGGGTAACGTCGTCCTGGGTCTGGTCATTGCGGGGGTGGTATCGATCCTCCTGGCCGGAAGATTCATTCCCGCCTTCCTAAATACCGGAAAAATGATGCCCGCCGGATTGATGGCGGCCCTGAGCGCG
>JBBRMO010000142.1:0-5919 GCA_038230815.1 Chthoniobacterales bacterium | reverse complement strand
CACAGCGGGGCGCAGGCGAACATGACCGTTTACTTCGCGATGCTAAAGCCGGGTGACAAAATCCTGGCCATGAACCTGGCCCACGGTGGCCATCTCACTCACGGCCATCCCGCAAATTTTTCCGGTAAGTTCTACGAGGTCAGTCAGTACGGCGTCAGCGCGGAGACCGAGCAGATCGATTACGACGCTTTGCAAAAACAGGCGGAGGAGGTCCGCCCCGTCATGATCACCGCGGGCGCGTCGGCCTACCCGCGCGTTATCGATTTTCCGCGGTTGCGTCAGATCGCCGATTCCGTCGGCGCGATTTTGTTCGTCGACATGGCGCACATTTCCGGCCTCGTCGCCGGGGGCCAGCACCCGAGCCCGATTCCGTACGCCCAGTTTATCACCACCACGACGCACAAAAGTTTGCGTGGCCCGCGTGGCGGCATCGTGATGTGCACCGCCGAACATGCCAAGGCGATCGATGGGACCGTTTTTCCGGGCGTGCAGGGTGGCCCGCTCATGCACGTCATCGCGGCTAAGGCAGTTTGCTTTCACGAAGCGCTCCAGCCGCAGTTCCGCGATTATCAGAGACAGGTCGTCGCGAACGCGAAGGCGCTCGCCGCTGGCCTCGCGAAACACGGCTACCGCATTACCTCCGGTGGCACCGACAACCATCTCATGCTCGTCGATCTTCGCCCAAAGGACATCAACGGGAAGGTCGCACAGGAAGTCCTCGATCGCGCCGGCATCACTGTAAACAAGAACGGCATTCCGTTCGACACCTACCCGATTTTCAAACCAGGCGGCATCCGCGTCGGGACCCCGGCGGTGACCACCCGCGGGATGAAGGAAGAAGAGATGCTCGACATCGCCGACCTGATGAACGACGCGTTGAACCGCCGTGACGACCCCGCGGCGCTCGAGGAAATTCACGGGAAAGTGAAAGAGCTTACCCGCCGATTTCCGCTGCCGTCCTAGAACCGCAGGCAGGGACCCGCCGTCCCTACCATAAAAAAATTTTCCTCTTACCTAATCGCCCCGAACCTGCGTAAATCAGCTTGCCCGTCATGAGCGAAACTTCGGACACTAAAAAAAACAATCCGCTCCGCGAGGGTCTCGCGACCCGAACGGTTCCCCAGGCGTGCAGCGTCGTCATTTTTGGCGCGACGGGCGACCTGACGATGCGGAAGCTGATTCCCGCTCTTTACAATCTGGCCGCGGACGGAGAGTTGCCGCCGGCGCTTACCGTGACCGGTTTCGCCCGGCGTCCAAAGACGGACGACGAATTTCGCAAGGAGCAGGGCGAAACGACCAGGAAATTTTCCCGTCAAACGGTGCGGGATGAAGTCTGGAACAGCTTCGCCCAGGCGCTCTTCTATCATCAAAGTGAATTTCACGACGCCGCCGGTTACAAGAGTCTGGCGGAACGCCTCGACAAAATCGATCAGGAGCGCGGCACCGGTGGCAACCGGCTTTTTTATCTCGCCGTGGCGCCAGACCAGTTCGAGCCCATCATCAAAAATCTAAAAGAAGCGGGGCTCAACAAAGCGCGCGAAGGGAGCTGGTCCCGCGTCATCGTGGAGAAGCCCTTTGGAACCGATCTCGCTTCGGCCCGGAAATTGAATGCGGTGGTCCGGACCGCCTTTTCGGAAGACCAGACTTACCGGATCGATCATTTCCTCGGGAAGGAGACCGCCCAGAATATTTTGGTCCTGCGCTTCGCGAACGCGATTTTCGAACCTCTCTGGAATTCGCACTACATCGACCACGTCCAGATAACAGCCGCGGAAACCCTCGGCGTGGAAGGACGCGCCGGTTACTACGAAGGCGCGGGGGCGCTCCGTGACATGGTCCAGAATCATTTGCTCCAACTTCTCTGCCTGGTGACGATGGAAGCGCCTACTGACCTGAGCGCGGACGCCATCCGCGATGAAAAAGTGAAGGTGGTACGCTCGCTCCGGCGCATCCCGCGTGAGAAAGTCGCCGAGAACGTAATCCGCGGCCAGTACGCAGAAGGGGCAATTACCGGGAAGGCGGTCCCCGGTTATCGGGCGGAGGCCAACGTAAACCCGAATTCGCAGACGGAGACGTTCGTTGCCTTGCGTCTGTTCGTGGACAGCTGGCGGTGGGCGGACGTCCCACTTTACGTCCGGGTTGGCAAACGTTTGCCGAAATCCGGCACCGAAATATCCGTGCATTTCAAAAAGGCGCCGCAAGTCCTCTTCAACAAGGAACTGACCACGCTCGATCAAAACGTGCTCGTGATTCGGATTCAACCGGATGAGGGAATCTCGCTGCGAATGCAGGCGAAAATGCCAGGAACCAGTTTTCGGATCGAACCGGTGAAGATGGATTTTCATTACGGGACTTCCTTTGGGAAAGCGAGCCCGGAGGCGTACGAACGTTTGCTCCTTGATGCGACCAGCGGCGACGCCACTCTCTTCGCGCGGCGCGACGAAGTGGAGGAAGCCTGGTCCTTCATCGATCCGATTGAAGAGGCCTGGGCGTCCAAGGAGGAGCCGCCCAAACTTTTCGATTACCCGGCGGGTTCGTGGGGTCCGGAAGCCGCGGACGAACTCCTGGCTCGCCACGGCCGCGCCTGGCGGCGTTTGTGAACACGGAAGCCATGCCGACCGAAACTTTTTCGCCAGGACTCCCTGTCGAAATTGACAGGATCGATCGGGAGCTGAAACGGCTTTGGGTAGAGAGCGGTGGAGTGAAGACGCGCGCCTCCCTGGTGAATCTCGCGGTTTACAGCGAGGCGCCCGATTCACTTCCGATTAACACCCAAATCATTTCCAAAATCACGGAAAACCACGCCTGCCGCGCAATCGTGATCGGAGCCAATCCGAACGCGAAAGAGAACCGCGTGGAAGCCTGGGTGACCGCTCACTGCCATGTCAGCCGGTCCGGCAACAAACAGGTTTGCTGCGAGCAGCTTTCCTTTCTCCTGGAAGGGCCCTGCACCAAGCTCCTCCCAAATATTGTTTTTTCGCACCTCGACTCCGACCTCCCCTTTTACCTTTGGTGGCAGGGAGAATTTCACGATTCCATGGACCCGCACCTTTGGGCGTGGGTCGATCGTGTCATCTACGACAGCCAGCGCTGGAGTGATTTTTGCGCGCAGATGGAGCGCGTCGAAACTGCCCAGGCCGAAGCGAAACAACGCATCCTCCTCTGTGATCTCAACTGGACGCGGCTCGTCCAATTCCGTCTGGCCATCGCCCAGTTCTTCGATCCGGCGCCCGCCCGGGCCCGTTTCGAAAAGATCGAGACCGTCGAGATCGACTTCGGAGCCGGGTATCGTTCGACGGCGCTACTTCTGAGCGGCTGGCTGGCGTCGCAACTGAAATGGAAAGTGGAGGCAAAGACCAGGGACAACAAACTCACCTTTCGCAACGAATCCGGGAGCCCTATCAGCATTTCGCTGCAGGAGCAGGGCGAAACACCGGTCAGCCGTTGTTCTTTAAAATGCGACGGTATGGAATTTAGCGTCTTGAATCCGAAGGGCTCGGATTTGCTGCACGTTACCGCGGCGGCTCCGGGCCAGAATCCGCCTCCGCAGCTGATGCCTGCCGGCAGCAACGAGCCTGCTCAGCTGATGGAAGAGGACTTGATGGGCGTCGGCCGCCACCGGGTTTACCTGCGAGCGATGAATTGCGTTCGGGATCTTCTCTAGGTGCAGCTCAGCGGCTCGACCGAGTCTCGCCCTACCAAAAAGAGACCGTGCAACGGTTGCCCATGGTAGGGCGAGACTCTGTCGAGCCCGAATAGAATTAGGTTTCGTCCGCGTGGACCGCTTCCGTCCTGCTAAACACCTGCGGCTGCTTCATCAGTTCGGGATCGTTCAGGCGCCCATCGTAAACCTCCGACCAGGTCTGCTGGTTCATCGAACACATCGGCACCGCAACCCATTCGCCGTTCTTCTTTACGGCCCCCTTGAAGACACAGGAATCCAGCCGCGCCTTAATCACCGGATCAGTATCGGCCTTCGCCACTTGCTTCGCGTCCATGAAATTATGCATGCCAACACCAAGCGTGTGGACCTGGCCACGAAGCAGGGACCGGAAAATTTCGGGCGGCGCCTTTCGCGATGTCACGTAACGCAAAAGTTTGGAAACGAGTTTTGTAGCCAGCAGCGGATGGCGGAACAACACGCCGGCGAGGCGATAAGGGGGCGTGCCCGCGTCGTCGTTCACCAGGGAAAGGCCGCCGATCTTTCTCAACACCTCGCCGAGGAGCGAGTCGAATTTCTTGTCGTCGGGGAGCAGAGGAAAAATCTTTCCGGAAGGTCGGGAGATGAGGAGCGATGCCCAGCTGTTGCAATCGGGGTGACCGAAGATCGAGACGTCGCGCCGCAGGGGCAGGCCGACACCCGCGCAAATTTTTTCCCAGACGTCCGCAGACGTAATCGGACGCTGCGAGAAAATCGTGCGCCCCGTATCGGCTTCCGGCTGGAAGCTGAGCATGCGCCAGATGTAGCTGCGCTGCGGATCCGCCAGGTACCACCGGATCACTTCAGGGACATCATCGAGGTTGCGGCGCGTGACGGTAAAACTAAGCGCATATTCCAGGAGCAATCCGGTTTTTTCACGAATCTGAAGCGCAAGATCGGTAAAGGCCTGGCGCACCGGGTGCAGGTCTGCTTCACATTTGATCCGCCCGATCGGGTAGCCGTGCCGGCCCGCCTGGGTCATGTCGACGTGGACGGAGATTTGCCGCAACCCTCCCTCCACCATAAGACGTTCCAGAAATTGCGGTTGCTCGATCAAGGTTTGTCCATGCGTCATCAACATCGGAATGGATCCCACCGAAACGGCGTAGCGCACGATCTCGACCAACTCATCGCCGCGCCCCGATTTCCAGTATGCATCCGCCACGTCGCCGCCCGTGATCTGGAGTCCACCGCCGGGCCCTTGCAAACGGCGGTTCGCGTCAATCTGTTCCTTTACCTGCGCGAGCGAAGGAATTGGAATCTCGTTCGCGTTTTTCGGCAGGTAACAATGGGTGCAATGAAACGAGCAGTAGCTCGCGCCCAGGGTGAAGCCGCAATGGGTCAAATGGCGGCCTGAAATCTGGTTGTTGGTCCGTAAATCCAACGGCAACGACTCCCACCGCTCCTTTAGCACCTGCGCCTTTTCGGGATTAATCGGGGTGCGGAACGCGCGCCAGCGATCGCCCCACCGGTTCCTGGATGGACGGGCGCGGTCCCGCCCCAAAATTTGGGACGACTCGCCACGGCCAGTCCGTCCAATGGCGGACACGGCGGGCGTCCCTTCAGGAAAATCGTTTGGCGCAACCATCCTGCTACTTAGCCTCGTTCAGGCCCCAATCATAGTCCTGGTAACTAATCTTCGTATCGGCCGGAAGCGCGGAGGATCGGCGTTTGTTAATGAAGGCAATCGCGCCGCCCTCCGCCTTAAAGTCGTCCTTGTACCAGTCGAAAATCTTCGAGAGCTCGGCGGATTTTGTAGCGGCGTTAAATTTCACGCCGTGCTCCGAATTCACATACCCTTTCGCGAGCGCCTCCAATTGTCCATCGAGCTTGTCGCCGCTAAACGCCGTTCGATTCAGCGGCGGGCAACTGCGGCTCGCGCAGTTGAGCGCAAAATGGACCCGGGGTTCGCTGAACTTCGAACGGATGGTCTCTTTCTCGAGGGCATTGAAGCTCGTTTGCTGCCCGGCCACGGTGATCCGTTTCCCGGTGAAGAAAGTAAAGAGCGCGTCTTTCACACTTCTCGTCGGATATTTGCCCAGCGCTTCGTGCAGGATCCAGGCGTTATACGCGTTGATGTAAAAGGCGAGCTGCTGCTGTTTTCCCATTGCCGAGACGTTCTCCTTCGCAATCCCATCGACCACGGCCTGGATGGCCTGCATGTCCCCGGCATTCGCTTTCCACTCGGCGTATTTTACCCCACCCGAGGTCACATACTT
>JBBRMO010000141.1:0-5945 GCA_038230815.1 Chthoniobacterales bacterium | reverse complement strand
GGACGGGTCGACCGAGTCCCGCCCTACCAGGAGAACTACTGGCCCCAGTCGTCGTCTGCAGTGTCGGCTTTGCGATCCGGGCCGGCCGAATAGAGATCGTAGCTGGTGGGATTCTTGCGGCCCGGGGAGAGGTAAATGTAGTTGCTGCCCCAGGGATCTTTCGGAGTCTCCTTGAAGAGCTGGTACCAATGGGTCGGCCGCGGTTCGCTCGAAGGCTGGGTGACCAAAGCGCCAAGGCCTTGCTCGGTCGTGGGCAGGAAACCGTTGATGCTTTCGTAAAGCTTAAGCTGCGTCCCGATCGCCTGGATATCGGCGCGAACCGCCACGCCCTTTGCTACGCCAGTGGTGTTCCCGAGCTTGCTGACGGCCACCCCAAGCAAAATAACGATGATGCTGATGACCAGCATGATTTCCAAAAGAGTGAAGGCGCTTTGTCGTTTTTTCATTCTCGTTTAGCGGTCCGTTTGCAGTTGGTAATCTGTTTTATCCCAGAGATATTTCAATTGAATCTGGGTGGCGCGAATGGCCGAGGCAGCGGTGCCAGCTCCGCCAATGATCAGGATGTCATTGGTTCCCGCTTTAAGACTGTCGGCGGGCACCACTTTCTGGGCGCGGAGCCAGCCGGTGTATTGAAATCGCATCCCTCGCAGGAGCGACGCCGTCTGCCCGCGGTAGGCTGGATCGGCCAGGTCCGGCAAGGTCACGGAAACCGCCCCGAGGCTCGCGCCGTTGACAAAAACTTCCGGCGGCGAAGTGATGTTCGGGCTGGCCACCTCGAACGTAATTAGCGCGACGAGCGGCTGCGATTCGAGCCCGAACTGAAAGGCCGCTCCCTGCGAGACGCTCGCGCCGATTCGAATCGTTTCGTCTGCGAGGGAGGCCGTGACGGTGCCGAAACGCTCTGTGTCCTGCGTCGCGGAGTGGAGGGGCGCCATCGCGGTGAACGGCTCGGGAATCAAATCGCGATGCTCGGCGCTGAGCGGGTGAAGCACTTCCGCACTGGCCATCCAATCGAGATAGGCGCCGCGCACGGTCGTTCCATCGCCCGGCACTTCGACATCGATCGTGGACGTTCCGAGCATGGGAACCATGACGCTTTCCGAAGTTGGCAGGCCGATGCCGGCGCCGAGAGGGCCGGACTGCATCACCACGGTGCCCGATTCATCCCAAGCGATCAGCTGTGGATGCTGTTCCGCGTTATCGTCAAAAAAAAGCCGGAAAAAAAGAACCTGGGAATCTGCGGTGGGACGAACGAGGCGAATCCGGAAAACGGTTTTCTCGGCAACTCCCGGGGTTTTTTCCGCGGCCACCGTCGAGATCGCTTCCACCCAGTCCGGACTAGCCTGCGGTTTGGAGTTCGCAGCGGGAATTTGTCGCAGATCGATCCACGCGCTATCGACGTGCGCCGGACTTTTCGGCGAAGGCTTTGCCAGGGAGTCGTCAAAAACTTCCTGACCGCGACTCGACGAAACCGCGAGGACCAGGAGGAAAAGCGCGGCGACCCGTGAAAGCATTTTCGGCCTGAGGTTACCTCAAGTCGGCCGTACCTGCAAACTATGCGTCATTTCGAAGACCGCCGAGAGAATGCTGTAAACTACAAAACCCACGACCAATGCAATCAGAACAATGATCACTGGTGGGATGAGGGCCGAGATCGTCTGCACGGTTCGGTCCAACTCCCGCTCGTAGACGTCGGCAATCGTTTGCATCGTTTGAGAGAAATGCCCGGTTTGTTCGCCCACCGCCATCATGTCGGTAAACAAATCCGGGAAGAGTTTCTTCGCCGAGAGAGCCGTTGAGAGCGTAGCGCCATCAATGACGGACCGCCGCACTTCCGCCATCTTCACCTCAAGGTAACGATTCCCAGCGATTTCCGCCACCAAATCGATCGCGCGGAGCAACGGAACTCCGTTCTCCATCAGGGTCCCGAGTGTTCGCGAAAATTGCGCGTAGTAACGATGTCGCATCACCCGGCCGTACCCCGGGATCAGAAGCCGGAAACGGTCCCAGCCGATCCGGCCTTCGTCGGTGCGGACAAAGGCGCGAAAGGCGACGGCGATTCCCAATGCGATGACGAGGCCGAGCCACCAGTAGGTGGTGATCAGATGATTCACGCCCAGGAGGATTTGGGTCGGCAACGGCAGCGCCCCGCCGTTCTGCGACATGAAGCCGACTAATTGCGGCACCATAAAGGTGATGAAAAGCGTGATGAGCCCGATGCCGGCCAGCGCGAGGAACGCCGGATAAATCAGCGCTTGTTGGACGCGGTCGCGGAGATTCTTCGCCTGCATCAGGTGTTCGACCAGGCGCGCCAAAATATCCGGCAGCGCCCCACTCGCCTCACCGGCGGCGACCAGGTTCACATAGATCGGCGGAAAGACGCGGGGAAAATCGCGCAGGGCCTGCGAAAAACTGCGGCCATCCACCAGCGCCTGATGGAGAGCGTGCGTCATTTGTTGCACGCGCGGTTGCTTGAGCCGCTTCTCGAGGACTGACAGGCCTTCGTCCAGGGTCATGCCCGCTTTAAGCAAATGGCCGAGCTGCTCGGTGAAAATGAGCAACTGATTATGTGGGATCTTTAGCTTTTGGGGGGGCGTGGCGGGTGCAGCCGACTTCACGCTGGCCGGAGCCGGCGCAACGGCGCCGTTTTTGGTGTTCCTGGCCGAAACCGCTGGTGTGGCGCCGATCAGCTCGATCCGGACCGGCATGTAATGCAACTGTTCGATCTGCCGAATAGCGACGGCGCGGTCCGGACAATCCAGCACGCCTTCAACGAGACCGCCCTGCGCGTTCCGCGCCCGATAAGAGAATTGTGGCATGCAAAAAAAGCTGCGTTCCGCTAACCTATCGCGCACTTGCGAAGTCGTCTAGCCGTCGCCGCGGGGCGTCGCGAGCGAATCCGGGAGGGAGCCTTTGCGCATCCACCGAGTCGTCGCACAAGGGGCGCAAACTCGCGAAAATCCGTTTCGCAGGATCTATTGTTCCTACGGTGCCTCCTTCTGGCACGCGCGCTGGATGTTACGCAAGGGAGACTGCTTCCGCGGAGGCGCACCTCCCTGGGACAAGCTTTTCCTGGGTAGCCCCCACGCAATTCTTATATGCGTAGAGCCAGGAATGAGGTAGTTTGTCTTTCTCTCTGCGTGGCTGCGCGGCCGCGAGCGAATGAAAAACCCCGGATTCAACCTCAAATTGGCTTGGTTTGGTTGTCTTGTTCTGCTGGCGTTTTCCAGCACGGCCCGGGGAGAGCCATCCGAGACTCCGTCCAGGAAGAGCGCGACCTCGCGCCCTCAGCCGCAGGTGATTTATCATCTGCCCTCCTCTAATTACGCGGCGGCCCTGCATTCTCAAGCCAAGGGCCAGAACAACGACCTTCCAATTGACAGCAGCATGCCGACATCGCTCCAGCTGTCGCGGGCCAACGCAAACATGGCTGCGGCGCAGGCGCGACCGGAGGCCCTACCGCCGGCAGCGAGGGACGTCACGCAACCCAAATTGAAATCGAATCGATCGCAGACGCCGCACCGCCCGTCCTCCAAATCGGCGGGCCGGGGCAACTCGCACGGCGCCAAGTCCCCCAGGAAATAATCTCTCCTCACGGGCGCTTATATTTCTCGCCTGCGGTCGGGATCGGCGCCAACGGCCTGCCCATCGTTTTCGTTCGGGCGAGAATTGAGGTTGCGAAAGCGCGAGCACTGCGTTGCGTAGGCATTCATGGTGAGATTTTGGTTATCTATTACCGCGGCCCTGGCTGCGGGCGGGACTCTTTTTGCAGCTGAAGTGCAAGTGCAGACGAAACCTTCTCCCACGCCCGCCGCGTCGCGGTCGACGGGAACTTCCTCGGCCACGCCCGCTCCATCGCGCCCCGCCGGCACTCCGTCTGCGGCGCCGGCGTCCGCGAAGTTGCCTCAATATCGCCCGGCTCTTCTTGGAACAGGTCCGACCTCCGTCATCAATCGGATCGACACCGCGGGTTTGATCAGGGACGGGCAAAAGGATGGCTCGCTCTTTTTTTGTTGTTCCGTCGGCAAGACCGGGGAGATCGCTAATACCTGGACCTATCGGCAATCACCGGACTCGAAATTACTCGAGAGAGAGTTGGTGCGTTGCCTCGACAGCGCCCTCTTTGTCCCCGCGGTTTATGAGCATGAACCGGTTTACGCGCTTTTTTTTGGAACGATTACCTTCAAGATCGTGAATGGAAAGCCCCGACTCCGCATTTTCGCCAATCAGGAAGCGGAAGAATTGAAAAAGGAAAGCGACTTCATCGGTCCCCAGCCATTTATCGGAAAGGGCTCCAAGTTCGAGGGTCTCCATTATCCGAGCGACACGGTGACTAACGCGCTGAGCGGCCTGGTGGAGTTGTCCATGAAGGTCGATGCGACCGGGGCCATGAAAGAGTTGCGCGTCGTTTCGGAATATCCGCCGCTGGTGGGATTTGAGCGGGCGGCGGCAGAGGATTTCCGGGTGGCGTCATTCATTCCGGCGTTTCGCGACGGAAAACCGGTCGAGTGCAGTGTGACGATCCCGGTTTATTACGAACCGTAGCTTCGACGCGGACTCATCGCTTCATTGCCGTGGCGAAAGATCGTTTTTTGCCCTGCACGTTTTTCGAGCGCGACCCGCTCGTCTGCGCGCGAGAACTCATCGGCACCGAGCTCGTCTGGGGAAAATGTTCCGGCGTCGTGGTGGAGGTCGAGGCGTATCTCACGTTGAAGGACGAAGCGAGCCATACCTTTACGCGGCCGAGCACCCGCGCGTTCGTCGAGCGGAACGTCGCCGGCGCTGTTTACATTTACTTGAACTACGGCGTCCACTGGATGCTGAATTTTCTCGTGAAGGGCGGGAAGCGCAGCGGCCTGATTTTGATTCGCGCCCTCGAACCGCGCCGCGGCCTCTCCCTGATGAAGGCGCGCCGGGAAGTGGAGGAATCTCGCCAGCTTTGTTCCGGCCCGGGAAAACTCGCGCGGGCGCTCGACATCACAAAGCGCCATCACGAGACGAACATCTGCGCTGATTCGCGCCATTGTCTTTTGCCACGAACGGAACCGGACGTTCGCGTTATCGCCGCCCCGCGCATCGGGATCAGCCGCTCCAGGGATTTGCCCTGGCGGTTCACCCTGGCGGGCAGCCCGTTTGTCAGCGTGCCGGTTCGACCACCGTTGACCCGGCGTCACAGTGCCATGACCTTGCCCGCGCGATGAACAACGGCAAAACACGCGTCCTTCTCGGGATGAGCGGCGGCGTCGATTCCAGCGTGGCGGGCTATCTTCTGCGCCAGCAGGGGTATGACGTCGTGGGCGTCACGATGAAGGTCTGGCCGCAGGATTGCATCTCGCGGGCGGAGGATAAGTGCTGCGGGCCGCAGGCCGTGGCTGATGCCCGCAGCGTCGCTCACTCGTTAGGTATTCCGCATTACGTCGTGGACGAGGCCGACCAGTTCGAGCGTTTGGTGATCGATTATTTTTCCAGCGAATACCAGGCGGGCCGAACCCCCAATCCGTGTGTGATGTGCAACGAGAAACTGAAGTTCGGCAATCTTTGGAACAAGGCCGAAGCGCTCGGGTGCGATTACATCGCTACCGGTCATTACGCGATCATCGAACATCATCCCGGCCGCGCGGTCCTGCGCAAAGGGATCGATCCGCGCAAGGACCAGTCGTATTTCATGTTCAGTTTACGCCAGGAGCAATTGCGGCGCGCGTTGACCCCGCTGGGCGGAATGGCGAAGCCGGCCATCCGTGAGATCGCGCGCTCGTTAGGCCTCAGGGTTGCCGACAAGGCCGACAGCCAGGAGATCTGCTTCGTGCCCGGGAACGACTACAAAGCTTTTCTTCGCTCCCATCTTGGGGGTGATGAATTTCATCCCGGCGGCATCTATGATCTCGAGGGGAATTTTCTCGGCGCACATGAAGGTCTCGAGATGTTCACGATCGGGCAGCGAAAAG
>JBBRMO010000140.1:0-6049 GCA_038230815.1 Chthoniobacterales bacterium | reverse complement strand
TGGCCATCCAGCTGAGGAGCCGTAGGCGGGTCGCGCGATTGGCGGCCCGGGACGCGGCGGCGTCGGCGCTCCGGGATTTCACCAAACCGTTAATGGAAAATGCGGAGCTGGGCCGGGTCTGGCGGGCAGGACTGGAAGACCTGGACGCCCTCTCGCCGGATGATCAGGCTCGTTTTTTCCATGCCGCCCACCAATTCTTGAAGGGCTTGAGACGATCCATTTTCATTACGCCTATGGATTACTGGACTTGCAGCTCTGGAATGGCTGGCGCGAACTTCTCCGGCATTGTGTCGTCTCGCCGGGCATCGCTCATTAACTGGAGCGCCGAGGTGAAGTCTTCTCCGGGCGATTCCGAAAATTCCTCACGACGCTTGAACCGGTCAGCGAACGATTGACGATGGGCACCCTTCTCGGCAAAGAAAAACGGCGCCCGCCCTGCAGTCCATCCCCATCATGAATCTTGATCTCGCGGCGATCATCGCTGCCCACGAACGCATTCGCCCGCATATTCATCGAACGCCCGTCCTGACCAGCGCGCGACTCAATGCTGCGAGCGGCGCGTCGCTTTTTTTTAAGTGCGAGAACTTCCAGAAAGTGGGCGCCTTCAAGGCACGCGGAGCCACCAACGCGGTCTTCGCCCTTGACGACGAAACCGCCCGCCATGGAGTGGCGACGCATTCTTCAGGCAATCATGCGGCCGCGCTTTCCCGGGCGGCGAAACTCCGCGGCATTGCGTCCCACATCGTGATGCCGTCCAATTCGCCGACAGTGAAAGTGCGTGCCGTCGAGGGTTATGGCGGCCGAATTGTCTTTTGCGAGCCGAACCAACGGGCGCGCGAAGAAGCCTGCGCCCGCGTAATCGCCGAGACAGGCGCGACTTTGATTCACCCGTTCGAAAACGAAGATGTCATGGCCGGGCAGGGAACCATCGCCGTGGAATTATTGGAGGAGGTGCCCGATCTCGATCTCGTTCTTTGCCCGGTGGGCGGGGGTGGCCTGCTTTGCGGCACCGCCGTGGCCGCGAAAACTCTGCGCCCGGAAATCAAAGTGATCGCAGCCGAACCGGCCGGCGCAGATGACGCCGCGCAATCATTTCGTCAAGGCCAGCTCGTTTACCAGGAACAGAAGAGCACGATCGCCGATGGCTTGCGCACGAATCTCGGCGCGCCGAATTTTGCCCTGATTCAGCGTTACGTTGATGACGTGGTGACAGTGAGCGAGGAGGGAATTGTCGCCGCCATGCGGGCGATTTGGGAAACGCTGAAGATCATCATCGAACCGTCAGCAGCTGTTGTTTATGGGGCGATTCTCGAGGGAAAAACCGTTTTTCGGGAGAAACGGGTCGGGATTATCCTCACCGGAGGGAATGTCGATCTCGACGCGCTGCCCTGGATGAAGTTTTGAATCGCATTTCTCGCGGCGCGCCACCTATTCTCCGGCTTTCTTAAAACCCACCAAACCAATGCTGAAATCCATTCTCGCGATCATCGTCAGTTACATCGCCATGTTCGTCCTCTTCATGGCAATCTTCACCGGTTGCTATTTCGCTCTTGGGGTCGAGCGCGTCTTCCAGCCGGACAGCTACGAGGTCTCAATCCTCTGGCTAATTCTTACCCTGGTCATTTCGTTCCTCGGAACGATGTTCGCCGGTTACCTCTGCGCGGCGATCAGCAAGAGCTGGCGCACCTGCCAGGTCCTGGCCCTTATCGTTTTCCTTCTTACTCTCTTGCAATGCGTTTCCGCCCTGAAGCGTAATCCTGATGCCCCCAACGTCCGCGCCGGCGACGTCAGATACCTCGAGGCCATCGGACTCGCCGTCACCCCATTGTGGCTGCATCTGGTCAATCCAGTCGTCAGCGGCGTCGGCATTCTCCTGGGCGCGCGAATGAAACAGCGCGGCAACCCGTAGAATAGAGGGCTGCCGACCTGACTTATTTGGCTGTGGCGGGGACGGGAATCACGTACTTTCCGTCCTTCTCCGCGACGAAATTTTCGGTGGAACTGCTGGAGCTGCCGTTAGCATCTTTGGTCTCAATGCTGATTTTTAACTTCTTCGTCGGCGTAAGCGGGAGCTTCGCTTTGCTGCCATCAGGTCCGGTTTGCACTTCCGACGCTTTCTTCGCGTCGTCCGGGGTGAGGTCGACGAGTTCGATCTTGGATATCTTTGCGGTCCCGGCGCCTTCCACCTGCATCATCTTGAAAAACTCGAGCGCCATCGGGTTCGCGTCCTTGGTGTAAAGAAAAGATTCCAGCGCTGCTTTGTCGCCCTTCTCATAAGCGGCCTTATATTTGTCCACAAACTCCTTGTCCTGGGCGGGTGTGCCGGCGAAAAGGCCGCCGCACAACGGCACGATGAAAAGAGCTGCGAGAAGCGATTTGGTTTTCATAAGGTTTGGTCAGTTAGACCCGGTCAAAGCGATTACGGCAAGTAGATTGTTGAAACGGGCTCGGTTCCAACCTGCAAGCCGAGAGAGGTTTGGATCTTCGCT
Source organism: Chthoniobacterales bacterium (assembly GCA_038230815.1). GTDB lineage: Bacteria > Verrucomicrobiota > Verrucomicrobiia > Chthoniobacterales > UBA10450 > AV80. The sequence goes on along the minus strand of JBBRMO010000140.1, from coordinate 3,560 downwards.
TGCTTGTTTGCCTCCGGCCATGCTTTAGTTCGCGGCATGCATTCGCGCGAGGTTTCGCTCCGCGTAACCGCTGGATTCCAGGCGCGGGGACACGCGCTTTGTGGATTTGATGGAAACGGCGAGGTCGGATGGACGCCAGAGCTTTCCATCGCGCCATGACCGTCCGCTCGAAGGAGACGTCCGGGACCAATGGCTCGGAGAGGCTCGGGCACGTCGATGAATACCTTGCGGTGGGACAGAAGGAAGGTGCTTCCGACATTCACCTTGGCGTGAATTCGCCGCCAGTCTGGCGCCTCCACGGGTCTCTCCAGCCGATCTGGCCCGATGCTACGAAGCTCACGAGCGATGACACTGCCGCGCTGGCCGAAGGATTTTTGACCGACGGGCAGAAGATCCAGCTCAACGAGCGGGGGGACGCGGATTTCGCCTATGCGAACGCCTTTGGCCGGTTTCGCACCAGCGTGGTTCGGCAGCGCCTCGGGATCGACCTGGTTTTTCGTATCATCAACACAAAGGTGCGCTCGATGGATGATCTGGGGTTGCCGGAAGGCCTGAAATTGCTGACCCGTTACCAGAATGGCCTGATTCTCGTAACCGGATCTGTCGGCAGCGGAAAATCCACGACCCTGGCCGCGCTGGTCGAGCAGGTGAACCTCGAGCGGCAGGAGCACATCATCACGCTGGAGGATCCGATCGAATACATCTTCGAACCGAAAGGCTGTCACATCACGCAGCGTGAGGTCCATACGCACACCCGTTCGTTCGGCGCGGCCCTGCGCGGCGCGCTCCGCGAAGATCCGGATGTCATTATGGTGGGCGAAATGCGCGATCTGGAAACGATCTCGCTGGCCATTACGGCGGCGGAAACGGGACATCTCGTTTTGGGAACGCTCCACACGGGCAATGCCTCGCGGACCCTGGATCGGCTTCTCGACGTTTTCCCCGTCGATCAACAGGAACAAATCCGGATCATGGTGAGCGAATCGCTCCGCGGCATCGTCAGCCAACAGCTGGTGCCGCGCTCCGATGGGAAGGGACGCGTGCTCGCGCTGGAAACGCTGACGAATACGCCGGCCGTGGCCAACGTCATTCGCGAGGCGAAAACCTACATGCTGCCCGGAATTATTCAGACCGGAAAGAAACAGGGAATGCAACTCATGGACGATGCGCTCGCGACCTTGGCCGAGAGAGGCGTGATCACTCGAGATGAAGCGACAGCGCGCGCTTAGCACCAACTGCCGACAGTGAAATGAAATTCTGAATGGCTTACATCGATCAATTTCTCTCCGTCATCGTCGAGCAAGGCGGCTCCGATCTTCATATCGGCGAAGGCCAGCCGCCGAAGATGCGCCGGCACGGAGATGTGAAGCCGATCCGCGACGAAGCGGTCACGCGGGACGAGGCGGCCGGGATGTTGAGTGAAATTTGCGGCGCGCAGAGCTGGGACCTTTTTGAAGAACGGGGCGACCTGGACTTCGCCTACGAGATGGATGAGCGGTCGAGATTTCGCTGCAATTTTTTGAAGCAAACCAATGGCTACGGCGCGGTCTTCCGCCTGATCCCCACGAAGATCGCAAGCCTGGATGAACTCGGGATTCCGGCGGTGGTAAGGCGATTCGGCCAGTTGCGGGGCGGTCTGGTCCTGGTGACTGGACCAACCGGGTCGGGAAAGTCGACGACGCTCGCGGCGTTGATCGATTATATAAACGAAAACTTTTCAAGGCACATCGTGACGATCGAGGAGCCGATTGAGTTCGTGCACGGCAATAAGCGCAGCATTATTACCCAGCGCGAAGTGCCGGTGGATTGCGTTTCGTTTCCGGACGGACTGAAGGCCGCGTTACGCGAAGATGCCGATATCATCCTCGTCGGAGAGATGCGAGATCTCGAGACGATCGCGCTGGCGCTGACGGCAGCGGAGACCGGGCTCCTGGTTTTCGGGACGCTGCATACGAACAATGCGCGCAAGACCATCGATCGCATGGTGGACGTTTTCCCCGCCAACAAACAGGCCCAGGCCCGGACGATGCTGGCAAATTCGTTGCGCGGGGTCCTGGCGCAATTGCTCCTGAAAAAAGCGGACGGCTCCGGCCGGCTGGCCGTGAACGAAATCCTGATCGCCAGCCCCGCCGTCTCCGCCATCATCCGCGAAGGGGCGACCCAAAAGCTTCAGGACGTGATCGTGGCGGGCAAGGGGCAGGGGATGCAATTCATGGATGATGCAATTAACACCTTGCTCCAAAACGGTTCGGTCGCCCCTCACGAAGCGTTCATGAAGGCGATCGATAAGAGTCGGTTCAAGCAATTCCTGCCGCCGGAAGAGGAAGGACTTGGGAATTCCGCCGGCGCCGCCCCGGAAGACACGAAACGAGCGCTGGGTGATTTTGTGAAGGCGAAGGAGCGCCGCCGCGGAGCCTAGGATTACCACCTGGGCGCCAGCTCGGAGGGATGTGCTTCTGCACGTCCCGTTTTTTGAGTTTGGGAAGGCCGACGAAAATAGGGGATGTGCGGAAGCACTTCCCTCCTAGGGTGAAACGCCGAAGGCAAGCTTTCGCCTGCCTCCGCCAGTTTGCGAAAATCGAATCGTCTGGCGTCTCAATTATAAGGCGACCAGAAGCTGGCATCCGTCACGTCGGAAAGCGAATCTTTACTCGCGGCGGGGACCTGGGGGAGCATGTCGACCGTCTGAGGGCCGTAATCATTCCCAAGGATGTCCTTCGCGGTCACGAAGAGATTCGTGTCTTTCTTCAGGTAATTCGTCCAGTCCGTGACGGCGACCGGGTCGCCGGTCTTTTTGCTGGTTTCGATCGAGTACTGGTCGACGGCGGAGTCGATCAGGCGGAGATCGTTGATAATGCGGCTCGCCTGGGAGCGTTTCCGGGCGCGGAGAAAACCGGGCACGGCGATGGCGGCCAGCAGGGCGATGATGGCCACGACAATCATGATTTCAACGAGGGTAAAACCCGCCCGACGCAATCGGAGATTCATTTTCATTGGTTTCGAATTAGCAACCGGTATGCCAGCGTATCGAGAGTCGATATATTATTGCTTTCGCTTAAGAAATTCGTTTTTTTGCTGGGCCCGGAAATTCCGTTCCGGTAATTCTGCTCGCGTGAGTCCCCAATTGCACTCCGAGGATTACGAGGCGCTGGCTGCTTTTCGCTATGCCATGCGAAAGTTTTTGAGTTTCAGTAAACGCACCCTGGCCCGGGAGGCGAAACTGACTTCCGAGCAATATGAAGCCCTGCTCGCGCTGAAAGCGTTCTCGGGCCCCGCCGGTCTTACCATCGGCGAACTGAGCGAACGTCTTCAGGTGAAACAGCACACAGCGGTAAGTCTGGTCGACAAACTCGCGCGACGTCGCTTCGTTCGCCGCGAACGGGGGCTTTCGGACCGGCGCCAGGTCTTCGTTACGCTTACTCCCGCGGGTTCCCGGATCCTGGCGACAGTCGCCCTGCTTCATCGGCGAGAGATGCGGACGCGAAGCCCTGAGATCATCGAAGCGCTGGTCCGCCTGCGGACATAACGACGCCGGGGAGCCCATCTCCTCCCGTAAAACC
>JBBRMO010000139.1:0-6073 GCA_038230815.1 Chthoniobacterales bacterium | reverse complement strand
TGATCTACGGCATGGCCGCCATCTTCGGCCTGCTGGTGATGGGCATCATCACGCTGATCACGGAGTGGTACACCGCCACGGAGTACCGCTGGGTCCAGGAGGTCGCGACGGCTCACTGGGAAGCGGCTGCTCCATCGTCCGCGCGCGACGCGATTGGCTGGGTCGTTTTGCGGCACGAAATCGATTACAAGATTCCCGCGTGCCTCGGCGATGAAATCGTGCTCCGCACCTGGGTGGGCCAGGCCACCCGGATCACCTTTGAGCGCTTTACGGAGGTTCGTCGGCTTTCAACCGAAGGTCAGACGCTGCTCGCTCGGGCCCGCACCGTCTGGGTCCCGATAAATCCCGATACCGGAAAACCTATCCGCGTCCCCACCGAAGTTCGCGCCCGCTTTTCGACCTAGCGTTTGGGGCGCTGCGCCGTCCGGAAAAGTCGTAAGCGTCGGGAACCATCCGCCGGGCCGCCGCAGCGCCGTGTCCATCCAAAGAGCGATCGGCAGCTCTCGAAAGGTTGTCTCGATAACATCGTTAGGAGAATGCCAACCAGGGCTTACAGTGTCTTTGTCAGCCTGAGCAGGACGGTCCGATTCACGGCCCCCAGCAGCCAGCCGCTTTTCGTATCACCATTCCCACTCTCATGAGCTCCACTGAAATCTCTCCACGTTTTAAGGAAACGCCGGCTCGCGCCTACTATCGCGCCCACGTCGGCAAGCTCATGATTATCGAACCAAAGGCGGGCAGGGACCGTTCCGCCGAAGATTTTTTCCATCTCGACGATGTCGGAACCCACCCGACGGGGTTGCTCGTTACGGGCATTTTTCAGAACGATCGTCGAAGCCACATGATGGCGTCGATCGTGCGGGATGCGAACGAAGAAGAAACCGAGTGGCACGGCAGGTCCGGGCAATAAGTCCGTTTTTCAATTCGGTCCGATGCCGACCTACGTTTACGAAACCACCGACCCGGCGACGCCGGTGCGGCGCTTCGAAGTCAAACAACGCTTCGCCGAGAAGCCGCTGTTGATCGATCCTGAAACCGGGCAGCTGGTTCGCCGCGTCATCACCGGTGGTTACGGGATTGTGGTGCGGGGCGGTTCTGTCGGCCCGTCGGTGGGTTCGGTGGGCTCCCATACCGAGATCGCCGAATAATCCGACGAGGTTGCAGCCATGGCCCTGTGGGCCGTCCCCAAACAGGGCGTTATTTACTCTTCGGCCCTACCGCTTCTTCTTCCCCTTCGATTTGGAACGGGATGGCAATACGCTGGCCACGGTATCGACAATTGAGCTGGCGATCTTGGCGACAACGCCCTTCTTCGAACTGCGTTTCTTCGCGCCGGTCTTCTTTTTTGGCGTTGTCTTCGACTTGCTCTGCGCTTTCGGCGCGTTTTTGGTTTTCGATTTCACTTTGGTCTTCCCTGCAGTTTTTACCATCGGCGACTGTGCCACGGCTTTACCTCTTCAGGTAATTTTATCTTCCTCTCTCCTGGAATTGCTGCCTGATTCCTTCGCCAGAAAAACCCATGTGCGGGAAGGAGCGCGCCCGAATCAGACGTGTATGATAAAAAACAAACTTCTGCTCGTTGCCATCGTGGTGGCCAGCGTCCTTCTCCCTGCCGCGGTTCGCGCGCAAGGCTTCCAAATCGAAATCGGTGACCGCCCATTTTACAATCATGGCCCTCGCTACTGGGCGGGTGACTCCGAAATGATTTGGGTGCCCGGACACAGGTCCGTCTACGGGCGCCATTGGATTCACGGCCACTACATCCGCCGCCACCACCACCGGTATGACGATCGTCGCGATGATCGCCGGGACGATCGTCGGAATGAATATCGCGACGACTATCGCCGTTAATTCAGGTAATTAACGCAGTTTCAGGAACGCCGGCCTGCGGGCCGGCGTTTTCCTTTCTCAGGGTCAACGCGTTCGCCGCCCTGCGCTGCTATTTCTTTACCTTGATCGACCCGATGATCCCCTGAAGCTCCTTCATCGCCTCATCCGGAGCGTCGTTGTCATAATCGGCATAAACGATTCCCACCTTATCCGCGCCGGCCGAGAATATTGCCACCCGGAATTGCACCTTGGTGCCCGCCCGTTTGTCTACGCCGCTCCCTTTCACGACGATTACCGATGTTCCATTCACGTCGATCACCGTCTGGCTGCTGCCGGGATCAACGCTCTTCATGGCGTCCTTAAGGGTGGTCTCCATATCTTTGGCCAGTGCCTGGTCCCCGTCTTTGTCCGACGTCTTTACCATCCAGGCGCTGAGGTAAGCCGCGTTATTGGGTGCGTTGGCCTCCACGCTTTCATCTCCGGTATCGGCCTTCGGCTTCCAGGTCGATGGCACATCGAAGGTATAGGCAGGACTCGCCGCGGTCGGCACCGACATGGTATCCGCTCGCGCCGGTAAGGCGAAAGCGAGAGCGGCAGCGACGAGCGTGAACTGAGCGATTCTTGTGGTTTTCATTTTTTTGGGTTTCCGGTTTGGTCTCGTAGCCTGACTTCCCGATCATCCCCAGACAAGAACCATCTGCTCTTTCGTCTCGTTCTCGCAAAACCAACAACGGATAACGAATAACCGGCGCGCAGCGCCCGAACGGGCTGGACGTTCGGGGCCGAATACTGGACGTTCGCCGATGCGCCTGCTTTCCTGGTCGTTCTCAATTACCGCCGCCTTTGTTATCGCCACGCTTGCTGGCTGCCGGCCTTCGCCACAACAACCGCAACAATCGTTGAGCTTGGAAATTCCGACCCAACTTCCGCGAACCGCCCGCCCGTTGCGCTATTCGATCTCGGTCGTGCCCGACGCGCCCAATCTCCGCTTTTCCGGTTCGGTGGTTGCCGACCTCGAGGTTCTTCAACCAACCGGCAGCATCACGCTGAACGCGGCGGACCTTGAGTTCCAATCGGTCGTCCTCACTGATAGCGCGAACAAAAACTCTGAGGGCCGCGCCTCGCTCGATGCTGCCAACCAGACCGCCACCTTCCAGTTCCCGTCGAGCGTTTCCCCGGGACGTTACCGGCTGGCCATCAATTACACCGGCAAGATCAACCAGCACTCGACTGGTCTTTTCGCTTTGGACTACGACGCGCCGGAAGGCCGCAAGCGCGCGCTCTTCACCCAATTCGAAGCTTCCGATGCCCGCCGCTTTTTTCCCTGCTGGGACGAACCGAGTTTTCGCGCCCCGATTGATCTGCGCGTGACCGTGCCCGCTGGACAAACCGCGATCGGGAATATGCCGCAATCCTCGCGCGCGGAGAAACCGGACGGCACCGGCGAGGTCACGTTTGCCACGACTCCCGCGATGTCGAGTTACCTCCTCTTTCTCGCCGTCGGCGAATTCGATCGCATTACCACCACGGCCGCCGGCACCGAGATCGGGGTCGTGACCAAGAAAGGTGATGGCGAAAAAGGCCGGTGGGCGCTGGAAGGTTCCGCGCAGATCCTGCCCTACTACAATGATTATTTCGGCGCGCCTTACCCGCTCCCGAAGCTCGATAATATCGCCGGGCCTGGGAGCAGCCAGTTCTTTGGCGCGATGGAAAATTGGGGCGCCATCTTTTCCTTCGAGAGCATTCTCCTGAACGATCCGTCGATCACGAGCGAAGAACGGCGTCAGTCCATCTTCAAGGTCGCCGCGCACGAAATGGCTCACCAATGGTTTGGTGATCTCGTCACGATGGCGTGGTGGAACGATCTCTGGTTGAACGAAGGGTTTGCCTCCTGGATGGGAAACAAGGCGACCACCGTCCTCCATCCCGAGTGGGATCCGACCCTCGATCGCGTCGGCAGCCGGGAATCCGCGATGAATCTTGATTCCGTTTCCACGAGTCATCCCGTCGTTCAGAACATCGTCACCGTGGAACAGATGAGTCAGGCGTTCGACGCCATCACGTACAGCAAGGGCGCCGCCGTCCTTGCCATGCTGGAAGATTACGTCGGCGAAAATATCTGGCGGCAGGGCGTCCGCGATTACATTGCGACGTATCGTTTCAAGAATACGATCAGCGATAATTTTTGGAATGCGGTCGAGCACGCCGCGGGTAATCCCGTTACCGCAATTGCCCACGACTTCACGCTCCAGCCCGGGGTCCCGCTGATTCGAGTGGAGAGCGTCGAATGCATCGACGGCAACACGAAGGTCATGTTGCGCCAGGAGGAATTCAGCCGTGACAATCAGAAAAAACAGCCGTTGAGCTGGCGCGTTCCCGTGATCGCTTCGACTCTCGGCGGTGCCGAGACGAGAACTCTGGTCACCGGCGGCAGCGGAAGCCTCACCGTGCCCGGCTGCGAAGCGCTTATCATCAACAGCGGCCAGACCGGATATTACCGGACGCTTTACCCTCCGGCCCTGCTCGACCGGTTGAAAGGATCATACGCGAAACTAAAGCCGGTCGATCAGATCGGATTGCTGGCGGATAATTGGGGCCTCGGCCTTGCCGGTTACGAATCTGCTTCCACCTCGCTCGATCTCATCGATGCGATCCCCGCCGAGGCCAACACCGCACTCTGGTCGCGCGCCACCCGGATTCTTCTTGAGATCTATGACGATTACGAAGGCAACGCGCCCGGCCAGGAGCACCTCACTCATTACGCTTCCACGAAACTGGGTCCGGTTTTGAAACGCCTCACCTGGGCTGCGGTCCCGGGCGAAAAACCAAACGACGCTGTCCTCCGCGCCGAACTGGTCAGCGCGCTCGGTGAATTCGGCGACCCCGAAGTCGTTGCCGAAGCGAATCGTCGTTACAACACCGGCGATCCCTCTGCTCTCAGTGGGCCCCTCCGCACTTCGATTTTGGAAGTCGTCGCACGGCACGTCGATTCTGCCGGCTGGGAACGTCTGCACGCGCAGGCTCAGGAGGAAAAAATTCCTCTGGTTCGCAATGAGTTCTACAGACTGCTCGGCGCCGCCCGCGACAAGACTCTGGCGCAGCGCGCGCTCGATCTCGCCCTCACCGAAGAACCCGGGACCACCCGGAGCAGCCAGATCATCGGCGCCGTGGCCCAGGTCAATCCCGATCTCGCCTTCGACTTTGCGATTAAGAATCGCGAAAAAGTCGAGAGCTTCGTCGACGTTTCTTCGCGCTCACGCTTTATGCCGCGCCTCGCCAGCCGCTCCGCCGACCCGGCCACCATCGCCGGGCTCGAGGACTACGCGCAGCACTACATGACCCCTCAATCCCGCAAGTCCGCCGATGTCACCATCGCCCAGATCCGCGACCGCATCCGCGTCCGCGAAACTCGCCTCCCCGACATCACTGCGTGGCTCTCCTCCCACGCTCCCTGAAGTTTCAAAATCGCAGGGACGCCGTGTCCGCCCGCCTGAGACGGGACGGACTGGCCGAGGCGAGGTGAGTCGAGTCGAGCCGAGTTGCAGCGTCTGCAGACAACAATCGAACCAATAAGGCGTTGTTTTTCATTTCGCGTTACTTTTGGCCGGAACAAAAAACCTCCGTCGCCGCCGCTCGCGCCTTCTTGCGCGAAGCCACCCGTCTCGCATAGTGCGATCGATGTCTCGAAAGTCCTCGCTTGTTCGACTCGTTTTCTACTTCCTATTTGCTACTTTCTACTTTGGCGGACACGCCGCCGCCGAGACATCAGGAAAGGAAGCGCGCCTCACCCAGTTGGTTCACGACGTGAACGTGCTCGAGGCCTCCTCGCCGGCGCGTCCCGCGGTCCTCAACGAAAGGGTGGGGGAGGGAACGGCGGTGCGGACGGGTGGCGACTCACGCGCTGAACTTACTTTCGTCGATCTCACTCTCACGCGGCTCGGCGCGAACTCGCTCTACAGTTTCAGGAAAGCCGGGCGCCATCTTGAATTGAACAGGGGCTCGACCTTGCTGCGCGTTCCGAAGGATTCGGGCGGCGCAACCATCTATTCGCCCGGGATCACCGCCGGGATTCCGGGTACGACCGTAATCTTCGAATTCGCTCGCGGCCGTGATGCTCGCCTCACTGTCCTGGAAGGAACTGCGCGACTGACCCTGACCGGCCATTCCGACCAATCCCGAAATATTCGTGCTGGTCAGGCCCTGCAGGTTGCTGTGGACGCCGCTCGAATTCCCGAGCCGACCG
>JBBRMO010000138.1:0-6089 GCA_038230815.1 Chthoniobacterales bacterium | reverse complement strand
TCTCCAAGCGCAGCTCCCGCCAAGTGAAAACTGAGTTGCGCGCGATTAAGAAAGCCGGCGCCGAAATTAGCAAGTCACCCGCGACAGCGCGCGCATTTTTGCGAAAGAACGGTTTCATCACCCGCGCGAACAAGGTGAGCAAACCCTACCGGTAAGCCGGTCGATGTTTGCGACCTCGTTTGTCCTTGGCTATCACGGCTGCGACAAAGGGGGCAGCGAACGCATCCCTGCGCAGCGATGATCATGTCGGTGTCAGCAGCAACCGCTACGACTGGCTCGGGGCGGGCGCTTATTTCTGGGAAAATAGCCCCGAGCGTGCGCTCACGTGGGCTGAGTTTCTGAAGAAGCATCCGCCAGAGCCGAGCCGAAAAATCTCGGAACCCTTTGTGATCGGGGCGATCATTGATCTCGGAAACTGTCTCGATCTAACTGACGCCACTTCGCTTCAAATCATTCGAAGCGGGTACGACGAATTCCAGCGGGTGAACGTGATCGCGAAAGCGGATCTTCCGACGAACGAACCGGCGCGTGGTGGTGACCAGGATCTCGTGAAACGCCACTTGGATTCTGCGGTCATCAATTTCGTCCATTTGCTTCGGAGGCGCGAACATCTCGAGGCATTCGACAGTGTGCGAGGCGTGTTTACCGAGGGCGGCGCGCTCTACCCTGGAGCGAAGATTATGGCGAAGACGCACGTGCATTTTTGCGTTCGCGATCCAAAGGCGAGGATCGGGGGATATTTTCGCCCGCTCCCTGGCGGCGTGTAGTCGTCGGTTTCAGAGTTGCCCTCATCGGGCGAGCGCTGCAAGGGGAAAGTAGAGAGGAGAAAGGCCAAAGTAGAAGAGGACCGGAGGTCGGAAGTCAGAGATCGGAGGTCGGGAAAGCCGGCGGGAAAAAACGAATCTGCGAAAACCTGCGTAATCTGTGGACGGCTTACCCGTTTCTGAATTGAGCGGATCGTCATCGGGTAGCGGTAGAATTTTCCGTCGCTGGCCTAGATGGAGGCGATGATGAAGCAGACGGCGTCCAGGATCCAGAGGATGGCCAGGAAAACGAAGCCGGGAATTGGCTGCGGTCATCCGCAACAACATCGATGGCGCATTGGAGACGCCGCCCGAACGAACCGAAGCCTCGCTTGAGATCGGCCCTCCACTATGCGGAGTGGACCTTGCCAAGTTGCGCTTCGCGTTTGCGAATGACGTGAAGGGTGACGAAGGCTGCCAGCGAGCAGATCAACGCGCCGATCGCCATGGTGGAGGGAGTGCCGATTAAATCGGCCATCAGGCCGGCCTCCAGACTGCCTAGGGGAATCATGCCGCCGAAGAGCAACGCCCAGATTCCCATGACGCGGCCCCGCATTTCGTCGGGAACGATCGATTGGAGGACGGTATTTGAGGTGGAGAAATAGAGGACGACGCCGAATCCAACAATCGCGAGAAGGAGAACGCCCAGATAGAGGTTCCGGGTGAAGGCGAAGAGGACAAGCGCGGTGGAGAAAATCCAGACGCCTCCGAGTGCCATCGCCCGGGTCGGCAAAAAGTGACCGGCGCTGGCCACGGTGAGCGCGGCGGCGAGCGCGCCGACGCCGCTACCAGCCATAAGCAGGCCATAACCGTTCGCGCCGAGATGGAGAATATCGTGCGCGAACGCGGGCATGAGGACGGAATAGGACCATCCGAAAATTCCGACGACGGTGAAGAGCGACAGGATCGTCAGGACGCGTGGATGCGCCCAGACATAGCGGAATCCTTCCAGCGCCTGGGTGATGGCGCCGCCGCCGCTCGCGATCTGGTTTTCTTTTTTCGGGAACCGCATGAGGAGAAGCCCAGCGATGACGGGGATGAAGCTGAGACCGTCGAAGAGGAAACAAAGGGCGATGCCGACGTGTGCCATGAGGAGGCCGGCGATCGAGGGGCCGACGATGCGAGCGCAGTTGAAAGCCGAGCTGTTGAGCGAGATCGCGTTCATCAGATCCTCCCGGCTGCTCATCTCGATCACGAACGATTGCCGCGCGGGCATGTCGAACGCCATCGTGATTCCCCCTAACACGGCGAGGACGATGATCTGCCACGGCTGAACGACCTTCGTCCAAACGAGGACGGCCAGGGCGAGCGAAAGGATCATCGAACTGATCTGAGTGCAGACAATGACGGAACGTTTTGGGTAACGATCGGCCACCCAGCCGCCCCAGGTGGCGAAGAAAAGCATGGGAGCGGAGGCGGCTGCCGCGACGATGCCGAGCAGCGCCTTGGACCCCGTGAGCTGATAGACGAGCCAGCCTTGGGCGGTGGTGGTCATCCATGAGCCGGTGAAGGAGACGAGCTGGCCGGCAAAATAGAGCCGAAAATTCCGGTGCTTGAACGCGGAGAACGTTTTCCGGAACGAAACGCCGCCCGTTGCCACGCGCCGCGGCCGGCCGGTCATGTCTTCCGGCACATTCGACGTGTTGGAATCAGGAAGTTCGCCACGGCGAATCCGTCCATCGGCGGATCGGAGGTCGGAGCTCAGTGGGTCGGGCATGAAATGAAAAAACCGGATCGCGGGTACCGGAAACCGGGAACATCGGTGGTCGGCACCTCGGTTCAAATCGTTCGAGCAAATTGTGTCGTCCTGAGCGCAGTCGAGGGACGCCGTGGAATGTCGCTCGATGTCTTCCGGGATTCCTAGACTGCGCGCGGGATGACACGCAATCGATGGGAAAAAATAATGGGTTTGGCGCGCGAGCAGCTTCTTTCCAAGCCATGCGCTTCGGACCTGGCACCATGGCTGGCAAAGCCGCTCTTTTTTGCGGCGCGATAGCCCTCCTTTTTTCGCTCCTCCCGAGCGTGGAAGCGCGGCCGGTGCGACACCGGAAACCGACCCCATTTTCGGTCGCGCTCGAACCATTTCTACTCGCCCGGTCAATCGTTCACGCCGCGGCCGCGCCTATCGTCCACAATGCTCCGAGAATTTTGGCCGCTACCGCGGTTGCGCCGATCAAAATCGCTTACTACGCGCCGCGCCGACTGAAGCCGAAGCCGCCCCGGCGCGCGGAAGAAGTTCACCCGGCAGACGAGGAAGCGAGCGCAAGACCGATTCGGGTGGCTTATGCGGTGTCGCGCGGGACGCAGATGGCGCCCCAGCGGGAAGAGTTCGATCAGGATCAGGAGCAAGATCAGGAACGGGAGGGAAGCGGGCAGATTGTGCAGAGGGGGGATCGGCCGACTGTATTTGGGAGCCGGGCGGTTTTGCGGAATGGCGTCGCGTATGCGCCATCGCGGGCGCCGCAGAGTGTGAAGAACGCGATCTGGGCTGCGAACACCTTGCGACGAAAACCCTACGTCTGGGGTGGCGGGCACGGATCGTTCTCTGACCGTGGCTATGACTGCTCGGGGACGGTTTCATTCGCGCTCCACGGGGCAGGGTTGCTGAATTCGCCGCTGCCTTCGACTGACTTGATGCAGTACGGCGAGCGCGGACGGGGACGGTGGATGACGATTTATTCCCGGTCGGGGCACACGTTTGCGGTGATCGCCGGCTTGCGTCTCGACACCACTGACCTGGGGCGGGGTGGCGACGTGGGGCCGCGCTGGTATAGTTACGAGCGCAACACGAGCGGTTTCGTTGCCAGGCATCCGGTGGCGCTGTAGGCAATGAACAGAGATCAGAGGTCGGCGGTCAGGCTCGGGAATTAAACCGCGGATCACTCGGATGGGTGCGGTTTTCCGAGCGATACTTCAAGCTTCTTCCACCCGTTGATCCGCTTGATCCGCGCTCAAAATCCCCCAAATTTTTGAATCCAAAACGGTCGGCGGCTGCATCTCACTTCCAAAGAGATTAATTCTATGAGCACCTTTACCATCCGGCCATTTGCAGCAGCGAAACTGCTGACGTTCGCAGCCCTTTCCCTTGGCGGCTGCCACCTGGGCGGCATCAGGGGCAACGGCCACATTGTTACTGAAAGCCGACAGGTGCAGGAGTTTACGAGCGTAGAAGCCGAGGGCGCGTTCGACATCGAATGGGCCCCCGGCGCGGCGTCTTGCACTATCAAGACGGATGAAAACCTTCTTAATCATGTCGAGACGAGCATGAGCGGCAAGAAGCTCCGGCTGGAATGGCACGGCCAGCTCCGTCCCACCCACGGAATGAAAGTGAGACTTTCGAGCTCGGCGCTAAGTGGCGCACGACTCACCGGAGCGGTCCGCCTCACGGGCACTCGACTATCCGGTCAGGGCTTTTATCTCGAAGGAACCGGCGCGACCCGGGTGACGGTCGATGGAACGGTCAACGAACTGATGGCGACCATGTCGGGCGCGAGCAAGCTCGACGCCGAATCGCTGCAGGTGAAGACAGCAGAGCTCTCGATTTCAGGCGCTGGTAAAGCGGAAGTTTCCCCGAGTGAAAGCCTGAAAGTGGCGATATCGGGCGCGGGCAAAGTGACTTATAGCGGCAATCCGACTGTGGAAAAACATATCAGCGGCGCGGGTTCGATCCGGAAACGCGATTAAAAGAAGTTGAGGGTGAGGCCTGCTTCGCCAAGGCTGTGGCGTGGCGAACGACACCTCACCGGCCGGGTTTTCCTACAACACCCGGCTCAATATTCTGCATGAGCCGCTCGCCGCGATCGACGTTGGCGCGCTGGTCGATGCGTCTACTGATCCCTGGTATAACCAGACGCTCTGCCAGGTGGACGAATCGGTTGTGCGCCTCGGCGTGGTCCTGGGCGAATACCATTGGCACAAGCACGAGAACGAAGATGAATTCTTTTACATCGTCAGTGGCCAGCTTTTCATCGACCTCGAAGATCGATGCATCGATCTGACGCCGGGCAAAGCAGTCGTGATCCCGAAAGGAGTCATGCACCGCCCGCGCGCGCTGGAGCGAACAGTTATTCTGATGGTGGAACGCGCCGGGATTGTGCCGACCGGAACTGCTGAGTCATAACGCCGGTGTTTGAAAGCCGCCGCCGGTTTGTCTACGCGTGGCAACCGCGCAGCAAAACAAGAAGGATGATTGTCCCGATGACTGACACGACGATTGATCCGAGGCAGCCGCGACGGTTGGAAAAGAAGCCGAACATGGTTTGTGACTTATCGCGCTCCGCGGCGAGGCCGGCCGCAATCAAATAGTCGCTGTTAAAAATAATTGGTTTCCATCGGGCGGCGGCCCGAAATTGCGACCGAAAATGAGTCGGAAATTCTTCTCTCTTCTTGTCGGGCTAGCGATCTGGGGCGGCTGCGCGAGCCTGGACGCAGCCAAACCGGAAGCAAGTCCGGGAGAGTGGAAATCTATTTCGAACAAGGATGGCGTCGCGTTGTTTCGGCGGCAGCGAACGGTGTCGTATGAATCGAAAGCGATCGGCGAGATCGAGGCCTCGAGCGCTCTCGTCCATGCGGTCTTATCCGATCTCGAGTCCTACACGAGCTTCATGCCTTACACGGCGGAGTGTCGAGTCCTGAAGCGAGAAGGCGATTCGATCGTCGCCTACCAGCGAATCTCCCCGCCGCTTACGAGCGACCGGGATTACACGGTGCGGGTTCGCTGGAGCTTGAAGGCGGTGGAGAACGGGACGAGCTATCTCAGCAGGTGGGAAACGGAGAACGGTCTCGGACCTCCTGAAAAATCAGGGATCGTGCGCGTAAAACTCTGTGAGGGAAGCTGGCTCCTGGAACCGACTGGTCCGAACACGACGCGCGCCACCTACACCATCTATACCGACAGTGGCGGAATAATCCCGACGTTCATCAAAAACACCGGGAGCCAGATCGGGATCCGAAAATTGTTCGCCGCAGTTCGCAGGCAGGTTCGCGATCCGAAATACGCGAAGTCAAAAGATTAGGCCGGCCCGCAGTCAGACGGGCTCGCCGTGGTGAGCGCAACGGGATTTTGGGAAAGCGCCTCCCATCCGTAGGTGCGCATCGGTGGCCCGGATTTCCGGTTCCGGCTTTTCATGAAAAAGCTGAGGATGTTGACCGCGACCACCAGAATGAAACAGATCAACAGGATGCGCACCTGAGCGGTGACCTGTTTGGTTGCGCCAGTTTCGAGGGTGGCTTCAGCCGGAGTCTGTGGATCATAAGCGACCGCCACTTCACTGCCGACCGGGTAGC
>JBBRMO010000137.1:0-6109 GCA_038230815.1 Chthoniobacterales bacterium | reverse complement strand
GCTTCGGATCGAAGTAAACGACGAGTTCTCTGCGCTCGATGCCTTATTGCGCCTTCTCCCATCATCTCTGAATCCGTGCGGACGCGTAGCGATCCTCACCTTCCACTCGGGCGAAGATCGTCGCGTAAAGAAGTCCTTCGAGAACGGACGGACCGCCGGTTTCTACTCCCAAATCTCCGACGCCATCATTCGCCCCAGCATTTCGGAGCAAAACGCAAACCCTCGTTCCTCTTCCGCCAAACTCCGATGGGCGAAGCGTTCCTGACTGTTGGAGGGATGCGCTCTGTCGCGTCCCAAAATTCTGTCTTCCCGCCTGCCACGCGGTAGCCTTGGCGAGGGCGGCTTGCCATCGCGCTCTTTCGTTTAGGGAGCTATCCGGCGGACGGAGCGCCCGTCCTACAACTCTGTGTTTGGATGACGCGCGCGTCTTGCGTGCTGAGTCCGTTTTCGCCGAAAACGACTTCGTTTTAACCGGATGCGAGTGCGAACGCATCGGGGCACGATTCAACTCTGACTATGCGATTTGCGTCCTGGATCAGCTCACTTGCCGCGCTGTTGGTCCTGTCCGGCTGCGCCGGCCTCACGACATCGGATTCATCGCTGGCGCGAAAGGGACCAACCCTCGACCCAACAGCGTTTTTCGCGGGACGCACCGCTTCCTCCGGCGTGATGGAAAATAGCGTCACCGGATCGAAGCGTCTGGTGACCACAAGAACAAGCAGCCGTTGGGAAGGCAAGACGCTGCGCCTCGAGCAGGATCTCGCCTTTAGCGACGGGACCAAACAGCACCGCTCCTGGCGACTCCGGAAACTGGATGCGCGCCATTACGAGGCCACGGCGAACGACATCGTGGGAACCGCGCGCGGCGAATCGTCCGGCAACGCTTTTCACTGGAGTTTTACTCTGGCAGCGTTGCCCGGAAATCCACTGGCGAATGTGCGAATGACGCAGTCGATGTATCTCCAGTCAGACGGCCGCAGTCTGATCAATCACACCACCATTCAGAAGTTCGGGATCGCGATCGCACAAGTCACCGAGACGTTCCGTCGCCAAGGCGGAGACTGAGGAATCCTCTCCTGCACAATTTCGAAATTCGAGATCGAAGTCCGAAGGAGGCTTTTAGGAACAGTGAATAAGCTCGGTCGACGAATGCAAACCTTTCGAAGGAAAGCGAGATCGTCTATTTCAACGTTCCATGGCAAGGGGTGGGCCGGGCCGCGGGAGGGGTTCGTAGAAGCGGAGGGCTTCGATGTTGCTGCCTAAATCGCCCAAGGGGTAGTAGCCTTTGGAGGCGCCGGCGCCGGGATCGCGGATCAGGTAATCGAATCCCTGCTTGCCGGCTATCACGACGAAGTGGGTGACGCCGCTGCTAAAGCGGATGCGCACGATCACGGGATTGCCCCGGGCGAGATTGGAGTCGATCAATTCGTAGGAAGGCAGGTCTTCGTAAACGTGTCGGACACGATCCGGCGCGAGCCAGGCGGCCCGATCCCAGTAAATCCAGCCTTCCTCGGTGTAACCGCCCACCGTGGTCAGGAACCAGTTCAACTGCTGCGGGTCGGTATCGATTCCGTAAGCCTGGAACACCATCGCGACGGTGGCCACCGCGCAGCCGACGCTGCCGATCGAGCCGTTCTCGGCAACGCCGCCGACGGGATCGGCGCGCCATTTTTCGTCGCCCTGCCGGTAGGAGGGGACGGGGAGCTCCAGGCGATGAAAAAAGTAACGGCCGCCGCGCGGCGCGAGCGGTCGTTTCCAGACCCAATCGATGTAAACACCGGTGACGCCGGCGAGCACGAACAGGGTGAGAATGAGAAACAGGCGCTTCACAACGGGACCGTAAGGGAAAACGTCGCCGGAGAAAAGGAAACCAAGTCCGAAGTAGAAATTAGAATAGAGGAAGTAAAAAATCGGGGCGAGACGGCCGAACACGTTGTGGTCATGGATCAAGACGCAACGTTTCTGAGACCAGGATCCTTTTGGGACTCCTGAGGTTCGCCTTGCGCGTTCTGAGGGACAGGATTTATAGGTTCGTATGCCGGATCGCTCTTATCCATTCGTCCAGCTCGACGTTTTTACGCAGACACCGCTGACGGGTAATTCGCTCGCCATTTTCCCCGACGCGCGCGGGCTGGATGATGGCGAAATGCAGGCGCTCGCGCGAGAGATGAATCTTTCAGAGACGACCTTTATTCTGCCGCGCGATCCCGTGATTGAATCTCACGAAGGAAAAAAAGTCCGTATCTTCACAGTGGCGGAAGAGCTGCCTTTTGCCGGGCACCCGACGCTCGGCACGGCGCTGCATTTGTTTACGTCTGAGCCTGCTCACGGTTCAAACGCCGCTGCTCAGATCACGCTGGATTTGAAAGCGGGGAAGATCCCGGTGCGTTTTACGGCCAGCTCAGAGAATGCCGGACGGAAGCGAGCAGACGGCCAGGTTTTCGGCGAGATGCGCCAGCGCGATCCTGAATTTGGAGTTTCTTTTTCGCGCGAAGACGTCGCTCGCGTGATTGGAGTCGAGCCGGAGGAGATCCTGAGCCCTGTCCAGATCGTCTCGACCGGTTTGCCGTTTGCGATTGTGCCAATCCGCGACCTGGACACGCTGAAGAAACTAAATTTTCCTCATTCGCATGCGGCCCAATTCCTTAAGAACACGGACGCCAAATTCTTTTATTTTCTCTGCCCGCAACGGAGCGAAGGCAGACTGGAAGCGCGGGCGCGCATGTTCTTTTATGGCGCCGAAGATCCGGCGACTGGATCGGCGGCTGGGTGCGCTGCGAGTTGGATGGTGCAACATGGCGTCGCAGAGAGTGACGAACAGGTGCTGATTCGACAGGGCGGAGAGATTCATCGTCCCAGCGAAATGCATGTGCGCGCAACGCGAGACGGCCAGCGGGTCACGAACGTTCGGGTGGGCGGATATGCGGTCGAAGTGTTGCGCGGAGTCGTGACTCTCTAAAGGATTAGAGGCTGAAGGGCTGAACCGCTGAAAGGCGGCACCAAAAGTAGAAATTAGGAAGTAGACTGGAGGGAGCGGGGCGAGTGAAATAGTTTCGGCATTCCCTTCGACGCAGATGTAGAGTTTATCCGATAAACTGCCTTGGACCATCAGGGGCAAGGGCAAAATGACGCAGGCGAGGAGAACAAGTTTCCTCATGGCCGAAGATTGGCAAGGGAGGGCGCCTGATTTTTCAATTTTTTGGGGATCCCAGAATGGAGAAGATCGCTAATTGAGAGCTGGCGGGTAAGATCCCACCATGATTTACCATTGCATTCGCTACACGATTGATCCGCAGAAGGCAGTGGATTTTGAGACCTACGCCCGGCGTTGGATGGAAGGCGGGATTATCCGGCGCTGCGGCGGCGAACCGCTTGGTTATTTTCTTCCGAAGAAGGGCTATGGCGGTGCTGACAATATCGCGATGACGCTGATCGGGTTCGGAAGCCTTACGGCTTATGAGGAATACCGGAAAAAGCTTGTCGCAGATCCTGAAGCCAAAGAGAACGTGGAGTACGCGAAGCGCTCGGGCTGCATCCTGATCGAGGACCCGCTCCTACTTTTATCGCGTTGGCGGTAAGGAGACGAAGGAATGAGTGGAGCCCTACAAGTGAACGATCGATCAAGTTTGTTAAGGGCAATCGGTTTCCGAGGGGTCGCGGAGACCTATACGAGAGTCACATCGAGCGAAGACTCTCATTTGGTCTCGGATGGGTGAGAGTTGAAGGCATGAACCTGACTTTGCGTGCAGGCAGGGCGGAAGACGCTGAAACTTGCGGCGACATTTGTTACCGGGCCTTCAAGACAATCTCGGAGGCGCATAATTTTCCGCCGGATTTTCCGGCGCCGAAAATCGCGGTGGGCCTGCTTGGCTGGATGTTGGCGCATCCCGCTTTCTACGGTGTGGTGGCGGAAATGGACGGGCGGGTGGTCGGCAGTAATTTTCTGGATTGCCGGAACGCCATCGCCGGCGTGGGACCGATCACGATTGATCCGACGGTGCAAAATCGGACGATTGGCCGCCGTCTGATGGAGGAGGTGCATGCTCGGGCCCGGAGCAAGGAGGCACCCGGTGTGCGTCTGCTTCAGTCCGGGTTTCATATGCGTTCGTTGTCGCTCTATTCCAAGCTGGGTTACGAGGTGCGGGAACCGGTGGTCTGCATGCAAGGTCGGCCCCTGAATCTGATTGTACCCGGTTATGTCGCGCGCCCGGCATCCATGGCCGATTTGGAGGCGTGCAACGAAATCTGTCGCGCAGTTCATGGACATGACCGGGGCGGCGAACTGCTGGATGCAATCAACCAGGGGAAGGCTAGCGTAGTGGAATTCGGCGGCCGGATCACGGGCTACGCCAGCGTCATTGGTTTTTTCGGCCACGCGGTCGGCGAGAGTAACAAAGAGATTGAAGCGCTCATCGGGGCGGCGAATCAATTCGTTGGCCCGGGGGTGTTGGTGCCGATGCGTAATACCAAGCTGTTTGGCTGGTGCCTGGCGCACGGGCTGCGCGCGATCCAACCACTGACATTGATGAGTCTGGGGCTATACAATGAACCAGCGGGTGCTTTTCTTCCATCGATTTTGTATTAGGAAAAACAGCGGGTTAGGACTAAAGAAAAAAGGCTATCGACCTACGGAGTTAAATCCACTTTGGAGGATAGAGGATGGAGGAATAGGTGGATCGGCTGCTCCACGGGCGATGCTAAAACAGATGCAGCTTCGCCGCCGTAAAACATCGAGCGACGGAGCGCTCGATCCACCTGCAACGCCGAACGCTAATGAAAACCACGACGTTGTTCAGCCACGCATACTTAGGTGTCGTCGTCTCACACACTCGTAAAATGCGCGAGTTGAGTGTGCCACCGGGCGACGATCCTTCGCCACGACAGGTAAACAGAGAAGTTGCTGGAGACGACAACGATTCGCTCGATTGCTTCTAATCCAAAATTTGGCGACAGAATGTTTGAGAAGCTGTAACTGATGGAGTCTCCAAGCCTATCGGCGCAGGGACCACGGCGTGGCAGGCAGGAGCTCGTGGTGGATCGGCCGCTCCATCGGGCGATGGCAGAATCTCGGCTTCGTCGACATTATTTCAGGCATCGAGCGACGGAGCGCTCGATCCACCCGCGCGTCGCAGCCGTCGCACGGCCAAGGCTCAGCCGGCCAGTGGTTGCTAAGTTGCTGTCGCGACGGGCCGACTCTTGGAGTAATAATATTTTGGAACTAATGCTTCTTTCTCACATTTAACCATCATGAAAGCAGAGCCACCGTGGTTAAGAGATGTGCTCGTTCTTGTTCTGGTTGCTTTCGCTGGCGTCAATGGCGCGCGGGGGAGCGGCTACGATCCATTGGCAGTCGATCCGAGATTTCAGGCGCAGTCTCGGGATTTGGTAGTGCATGACGTGAGGCGGACCCGCAATATTCCGGTGCGGGTTTACCTGCCGGCGAGCGCAAAGGCAGAGCCGGTGGTGTTATTTAGTCACGGGCTAGGCGGGTCGCGCGCGGGCAGCCAGTTTCTCGGCGACCAACTGGCGGCGCGTGGTTACGTAGCGGTTTTTGTGCAACATCCGGGGAGCGATGACGCGGTGTGGAAGGAGGTAGCACCGGCGAAACGGATGGCAGCCCTGCGTGAAGCGGCGTCGCTGGAGAATTTTCTATTGCGGGTCATGGACGTCAAGGCGGTGCTTGATCAGCTCGAGATCTGGAACCAGAGCGGCGAGCTGGCTGGGCGTATGGACCTGAATAAAATCGGGATGTCCGGTCACTCTTTCGGCGCGGTGACGACCGAGGCAGTGAGTGGGGAGACATTTCCGGTGAGCGGGACGAAATTGACCGACCCGAGAATTCGCGCGGCGGTAATCTTCAGTCCGAGCACACCGCGATCGACCAGCCCGGAACGCGCATTCGGCGATGTGAAAATTCCCTGGCTGCTCATGACCGGGACCCTGGACATCGCCCCAATCGGGGCCGCCGACCTGAAGTCGCGACTGGCGGTTTATTCGGCGCTGCATGGGGCGCCGAAATATGAAGTGGTGTTGAACAAGGCCGAGCACTCGGCCTTTACGGACAGGGCGCTGCCTGGTGATCGCGAACCGCGCAATCCGAATCACCATC
>JBBRMO010000136.1:0-6139 GCA_038230815.1 Chthoniobacterales bacterium | reverse complement strand
TAGCAGCGTTCCTGTGGGGCGCCTGGGGGAATCGACGCCGCTTTCGAGCGACCCGCCGGGCCGCTGCTACAGAACAAAAGAGCTCGATCAGGCGCAGAAGTGTTTGGAATCAGCGCGATATTTGATTTGTTCGTAAAATATTTCGAACGGTGGCCCCCTGCCGCTGTCAAATCATCCAGGTTAAGGCGATTCGGGCGGCGGCACGTTTCTCGTATTTGTTGTTTCTCCTGCGTGCGCTGCCCGAATCCTTTTTTTGTGGGCAAGCCCCTCTCTTTCCGCCAGTAATGGCGCGGCTCATTGCCAGACTCAGACCGCCATGCCGCCCAATCCTTTCGGAATTCGCGGATATTTGATCGACGCCCCAGCTTACGGATCGCTCCGCAGCCATCGCGATGGAGCTATTATCGTAGCCGACGGCAAAATCGAGGAAATCGGCGCCTACGATGATTTGCGAAAACGGCAGCGGGCCGCGCCGGTCAACTGGATCGATCGCAGAGGGGCCGCCATTTTCCCCGGGTTAATCGATTGCCACACCCATTTGCCGCAGTATTCGGCCGTGGCGCGCGGGGAGAGTCAGCTGCTTCCATGGCTGCGGGAAAACATCTTTCCGGTCGAGCGAGAGTTCACCGGTCCGAAGGCGCGCCGGGAAGCGCCCCTGTTTTTTCACGAGCTGGCGCGCAATGGAACGACCACGGCGATGATCTATGCCGCGATCTACGAAGACAGTTGCGAGATCGGGTTCGAAGCTGCCGAACAAATCGGTCTCCGCGTGATCCTCGGCAAGATGATGATGGATCTCGGATCCTACGGGCAATTACAACCTAAGAAAATTCTGGCCGTCTCCCTGATCGAAAGCGAACGCCTTTGCCGCAAATGGCATGGCGCCGCCGACGGCCGGCTCGAATACGCCTTCAGCCCGCGATTCGCCGTGACCTGTTCGGAAAAACTAATGCGGAGCGCGGCCGAGCTGGCCCAGCGGTTCGGTGCTTATCTCCAGACGCATCTGGCTGAAAATCGCGAGGAGCTCGAGAAAGTGCACAACCTCCACATGTCGGCGCGCGATTACACCGATGTCTATGAGATGTGCGGTTTACTGACTCCGAAGACGATGCTGGGTCATTGCCTTCACCTGAACGCGCGTGAAATCGACGCGATCGCCGCGGCGCGATCGAACATCGCCCATTGCCCCACTTCCAATCTTTTTCTCGGGAGCGGGTTGCTCAAGCTCGACGAACTCCTGAACGCAGGCCTGGCGATCGGGCTTGGTTCCGACGTAGCGGCGGGCCCGGAACTCAATATGTGGCAGGTGATGCGCGGCGCCCTGGACGTGCAGAAAGCGCGGAACATGGCCGAGCCTCATTTGCCCCGCCTGCGCCCAAGCGAGGCATTTTACCTGGCGACGAGCGGCGGGGCGCGCGCGCTCGGTAAATCCGCAATGATCGGCTCGCTCGATCCCGGCAAGGAAGCGGACCTTCTCCTCGTCGATCTGACATCGCTTTTGCCCTACGGTAAAATCGGATCGGGCCTTGACGATCTCACGACCGAAGACATCCTAGCGCTCTGCATTTATCGAGGGGGACCGCACGCCACGCTGGAAACCCATGTGCGCGGAAAGTGCGTTTATCGCGCCCCGCATTGCCCCACACCGAATGAGTGAAACAGAGACAGACCCAATTTCGATCTCATTGCGTGAAGACCTCGGCGAGGGCGATATCACCAAGGAGTTTTTTGTCCGGGGCGATTTGCGCGCCCTGGGCCGAATCGTGGCCCGCGAACGTGCGGTCGTGGCCGGAACCGAAACCGCGGCCGAAGTGTTCCGGCGGGTAAATCCAAAACTGAACGTCGAGATTCTTCAACCCGACGGCACCGCCCTGGCAGGCGGGGAGACCATCCTGGAAGTGCGCGGGGCGGCGAGCTCGATCCTGACGGCGGAGCGGGTGGCGCTGAATTTTCTGCAGCGCCTCAGCGGCATCGCCACGCTCACCCGTCAATTCGTCGAGGCCATCGGCAAATCGCGCGCGAAAATTCTCGATACCCGCAAGACGACCCCTGGCCTGCGCGCCCTGGAAAAAGCGGCGGTCCTGGCCGGTGGCGGCGCGAACCATCGCTCGACCCTGAGCGACATGGTGCTGGTGAAAGACAATCACTTGAGCGCGGGCGCCGGGTTCTCCGGATTTGTGAACGCGATTCAACGGCTGCACCAGGAACGGCCCGGCCTTCGCATCGAGGTGGAAGCGGACCGCCTCGAGCAGGTGCGTTCGTTTCTTGAAGTCGACGGCATCGACGTCATTCTCCTCGACAATATGGAACCAACGGAAATGCGCGAAGCGGTCGCCGCCGGGAAAGGGAAAGTGAAATTCGAAGCGAGTGGCGGGATCACGTTAAAGAACGTGCGACGGATCGCCGCGACGGGAGTCGATTACATTTCGGTCGGCGCGCTCACTCATTCCGCCCGGGCGATCGATTTGTCCCTGGAATTGACGCATGTCGGCACCTTGTGATCGTCTGATCGCCGCCGAACTTCAGGCCGCGCTCAAGGATTACCGGATCGGAAGCGAAATTGCGATTGTCGAGGAAACGGGATCGACGAATGACCTGGCGTGGGAAGCAGCGGAACGAGGGGCGCCGGAGGGCTTCGTAGTTTTCGCCGAGCGCCAGACCAAGGGCCGCGGACAATACGGCCGCCAGTGGGATTCCGCCCCGTACCTGGGTTTGTGGTTATCCATCCTGCTTCGACCCGCGATGACGCTGTCTGAATCACCGCGGCTGACGACCCTGCTGGCGGAGATGGTGGCCGCTGCCATCGCCGACGAGACCGGTTGCACGACCACCATTAAGCCACCTAACGATATTTACGTTTCCGGACGGAAAGTCGCCGGCGTCCTGGTCGAGGGAAGGACCGACAAGAACGGGAATTATCTGGCGGTGGCGGGCCTTGGACTCAATGTAAACCAGACGATTGACGATTTTCCGGAAGAACTCAGAGCGAGGGCTGGCTCTTTGGCAATGGCGATGGGGCGAAAGTTTAACCGCACCCGATTGGCGATCGCGGTGCTTAGGCAACTGGCAAACGTCGCTCAATTCCGATGCGCGTCATCCCGAGCGTAGTCGAGGGTGACACCTGCACGTCCCGCGACGGGATCTCTCGAATGTCGCTCACTTCCTTATCGCTTTCGGATTCGAAACAAGAGCGACCCGCCCCACCCTTTAGGTAAACTGCTGGAGGACCCGTAACTTCTCCAGCGCCCGCCCGCTCTCGATCTGCTCGCGCGCTAAGGCGAGTCCTTCGTTCATATCCCGACAAATTCCCGCGACGACGAACCCGCCGGCGGCGTTTACCAGCGTCAGGTCCAGCTTCGCGCCCTGGATTTTGCCGGCCAGAATTCCTTCGAGGTAGCCCGCATTCTCAGCCGCGTCCCCGCCGCGAAGATCATTCAGTGGCGCCGCCGGAATATTGAGCCACCGCGGATCGATCAGTCCTGAAGTGACCTTCCCCTGTGAAAGCTCGGCGAACGTCGTGACGCCGCTCGTAGAAATATCGTCCATCCCCTCACCGGTCTCCGACACCCCGTGGACGATCCAGGCGCGCTCCCGTCCGAGACGCCGAAGCACATCCGCGAAAACGCCAGTCAAACGCGGCGAGAAAACGCCGATCAGTTGCCGGGCCGGACGGGCCGGATTTAAAAGCGGACCGAGAAGATTGAAGACCGTGCGAATATTTTCTCGGGCCAGTCGTTTCCGCATTCCGGCAATCGCGCGATACGCGGGATGATATTCCCTCGCGAAAATAAAACAGAGCCCGTGGCGCTCCGCGCAATCCTTCAATCGCGCGGGCGACAGCGCAATCTGGACTCCCAGCGCCTCGAGCACGTCCGCACTTCCGCAACGTGAGGTCACGCTGCGATTCCCGTGTTTGACGACGGCGGCGCCCCCGGCCGCCAGCACAAACATGATCGTCGTCGAGACATTGAAGAGGTCGAGACCGTCGCCGCCGGTCCCGCAGACATCGATCATGGGGCCGGTCAGGTTCCTAGGGTCGATGAGAGGATCAATTGCGCGATCGGTCAGTTGCTGCACGAACGCAACGATCTCTTCGACGCTTTCCCCCTTGCGATGGAGCGCGATCAGAAACTCGGCTTTCATCGCGTCATCCGTGGAATCGGAGAGAAGAATCGACATCGCATAATTGATATCGCTCGAGGTGAGATCGAGGCCGCGGTTTAACTTTCCGACGAGGGTCTTCATTGGCAGGCACGCCGCGCGGCTGCGTCCGTCACTTTACGCGGGTCCATCACAATCGATCGGACCTGCGCAGCGCGGCGTCCCTGCCTTCCATTTCCGCCAGCCAGGCGCGATACGCGTCCGGCGAAATCTCTGACGGCTTGATCTCGCTGCGCCCGCCCCAAAAAACATTCGTGTACGAGACCGGGATGCCGCACGATTCCAGGTGCAGATCGATCGCGTGTTTGTGCTCGAGGAGCCGCTCCTTGTCGGTGCCGTGCGCGACGGCCATGATATTGACGTCGCGAAACTCCGGTCCGGCTTCGCGCCAGTAACAATGAGTCAGGATGTGGTGCCGGCCGACTTCGCCGCCGGCTTCCATTTCCCGGCCTCGCGGGACCGCCCAATGGAAAAGCGCATTGAATCGAGTCACGCGGACCCCGGTCGCCGAAGGTTTCACGTGCTCGAGGAAAGTAGAAAAACGTCCGATTACTTTCCGCGCGTTCAGCGATTCAGCGATTCGGCAGAATTCGTCCGGTTCGAGCCCGGCTTCAGCGGCCCGACCGCGCCAGGGGGAACTGGCAATCTCCCGGGGTTCGAACTCGCGTTTCAGCGCGACCAGGACTTTCCATTCGAGGTCGCTGAGCTCGGCCACGTGGACCGGCGCCATGGTTGCGGGCGCGTCCGCCTTGCTTCCGGGCTCCACCGTTTTGCGTCGGACGTGGCCTACGCCCAGGGTGAAGATTCCTTTCGCCGGCATCAGCCGAAAATGATCTGCCCCGACTTCTCTCGCGAGCAACTCGCCGTGATGTTGGAGCGAAAATCCGCGTGGCGCCTTCACCGTTGTCCACAGTTTGTACTCGGAGCCGGGCGTGACGGAATCGGTCGAGCGCAAGACAACGTGACCGGAGAACGGGTCGCACTGCGACATGTAATCGAAGGCCGCGTCGATTTTCTCCGGAGCGACCTTCCAGGCCACGAGCGCGCCATCAGCCAGATTGGTGGCGAGCAACGTCTGCCGGACGCGCCGAATAGTACCGGCACTTAGCATCGCGGCAATTCGTTCCATCACGGTCTCGACCGGCAGATTGGAACGGCGCGCGATTTCCTCGAACGGCTCCCGGACAAATCCGTCGACCTTGTCCTCGGAGATGGCGAGAATTTTCGCGTTAATCGGGTCGTTGTGTTCTACGGGCAGTGGAGTCATTCAAACAGGCACGCTGGTTGTAGCCACGACCCCCGTGGGCCGTCAGGACCAAAACCGCGATCAATAAAACACAGCCCACAGGGCCGTGGCTACAGCCATCTCAGGCCACGCAGGAAAAGATCGCACAGAAATGGCAGGTTGTGCCGGCGAGCACGAAAAGATGCCAGACGAAGTGACTGTAGCGGAGCCGTTTGTTCCCGAAGAAAATCAATCCGGACGTGTAGGCAATTCCGCCCGCGAAGAGCCAGAGCACGGCGTTTCGCGGCACCGCCAGAATGAAAGGCCGCGCCACGACGAGGATCAGCCAGCTCATTCCGAGATAGAGAAACAGAGATAATTTCTTCCACCGAACACCGGTCCGCAGCTTCATGATCACGCCACCGAGGGCGAAGAGCCAGACCAGGCCGAACATGGTCCATCCCAAGGCGCCGCGAAGAGGCCCGAGGGCAAGAGGCGAGTAGGTCCCGGCAATAAGAAGAAATATCGCCACATGATCGACGATCTGGAGGGCGCATTTGAGGCGGGTCTGCGGCCAGGCGTGGTAGAGCGTCGAACAAAGATAGAGCAGACACATGCTCGCGACGAAGATGAGCGTCCCGATCAGAACCGCAGCATTGCCCTGCCGTGCCGCCGCGACGCAAAGAAAGGGCGCGGCTACGATTGCCGCCGCCAGGCCCAGTCCGTGGCTGATGCTGTTGGCAATTTCTTCGC
>JBBRMO010000135.1:0-6155 GCA_038230815.1 Chthoniobacterales bacterium | reverse complement strand
CCCTCTGTCACGCGTTTCTCGATCACGATAAGCCGATGCCGCTCGAGCCTTTCCCGATCGCCTTGAAGCAAACCGACGTCATGGCCGGCGCGATGCGGTGATTTTTCCTTCTAGCCGCCTCGCTGTGTCGAGGCGTTTTGGGGACTCGGCGATCCCCCGGACGCGGGACCGACGAAAAACCTTTGTCGACAGTTGCGTGACATTTCTGTAACGGTGGATATGCCACCGCCTAAATGGTATGGCTCGTCAGCGCTTCATCAGAACAACGAAGAGGCGCACATCAGGATGAACACTATGAAACCGCACCGCAAAGCATCCGTTTTCGCTCCCACCCTTTTCACCGCCATTGCGGTGCTCACGCTCGTGATGGCTCAGACGACCGCGAGCGGCAAGGAACTCGTGCCCGCGGCCACCCTCAACAAGCTCGACAGCCATCTTGTCTTGGTCGTGAAAAAGAGCCGGGGTGAAGCGCCATTCGATAAATCAACCACGCTTGAACCGGACGTGTATAAGTTTCGTGGCCGCGTCCTCGTGGAGATTGAAGGCTCCCTCTCCAGGGAATTGGTCGATCAGGTCGCAAGCCTCGGAGGCCAGGTGGTCAGTAACTGGGGAACGGGCGCGACTTTTCGCGCGTGGGTGCCCTTCGCGCAGCTGGAAATCCTGGCCGCCCGAGCGGACCTCAGATCCATTTCCGCGGCACGGCCGACCATCACGCACCGGCTCAAACCCTAGTCACGAAAGAGATCTTTAGCGCCATCCAAGCACAAACAGATCAAACACCACCGAGAGAACAATATGAAATCTGGAAACGCTTATTGCGAGTCGATGGCCAAACCAATCCGCACATCCAGGGTACGCGCCGGAATCGCGCTCCTGGCCATCCTTGCCCTCATGGTCGTTGCTGGCAGGACAGCCTCTGCCTTGAATATCAATCTGACCTATGACTCCGATGCCAGCCTCCTGGCGGCGGGTTTGACCGCGGCGGACATCACCAACATGAAAGCGGCCTGCACCTTTGCGGCCACGCAACTCACGAGCAGGTATTCCGACTCCATCAACGTCAACATTAAGGTAACCGCTTCACCCGGCACAAGCGATCTCGGAAGCAGCACCACCCCTTTCGATCCGGTCGACACCTATAACAACCTCCGAGCTGCATTCGCCGGAGACTCAAAAAGCGCGGACGACGCGACGACGGTCGCCGCCGGGGGATCGCTCCAGGCCGGAGCAGATCCCATCACCACGGCCCACGCTTATAACGTTACCCGGGCACAGGCCAAGGTCCTGGGTCTCCGAGCTGACGACATGAAGAATGATGGGACCTTCAACTTCGGCGGTGGCCAAAAATGGACTTACGATTCGAATAACCGCAACGTGGCCGGGAAATTCGACTTCATCGGCGTGGCCATACACGAATACTCGGAAATCATGGGCCGCAATTCCATCATGGGAGATACCCTGGGCACGGGAATGCCGAACTATGTGGCGTTTGATTTGTTCCATTACACCGGTGCCGGCACGCGGGGTCTGAGTAATGGGGCCGGGAGATCTTTCTCCTTTAATAACGGGACGACGCTCCTGATTGCATTCAACAACAACGCGGCAAACGGAGGCGATCTTCAGGACTGGGCCGGACCCGCTCCTGACTCCTTTAACGCGGCGGGCCCTCCGGCCGAGCAAGACGACCTGACCCCCGTGGATCTCCAGACGATGGACGTCCTTGGCTACGATCGGTCGACAGGCACTGCCTCGGGCTCAGCGGCCAACATCTCGACCAGGTTACCGGTCGGCACTGGCGATAACCTTCTTATCACCGGATTTATCGTCACCGGGCCGGGGGGTTCGACCAAGAAAGTCCTTGTGCGCGCGACTGGACCTTCGACCAATGTCACTGGCGCGCTGGCTGATCCAACACTCGAGCTTCACGACAACACCGGCGCTCTTATTGCGCGCAACGACAATTGGAAAACCACCCAGACCGGCGGGGTCATCACCGCCGATCAGGTTGCTGACATCCAGGCCACGGGAGCGGCGCCCATGAACGACGCAGAGTCCGCTCTGATCGCGACGCTGGCGCCAGGTAATTACACCGCGCAGGTGCGGGGAACGAACAACACGACCGGCATCGGCGTCGCCGAAGCCTACGACCTCAGCCTGGCCTCACCCGCCATCCTGGCCAATGTCAGCACGAGAGGCTTTGTCCAGACCGGAGACAACCTCATGATTGGGGGATTCATTATTGTTAACAATCCGCTCAAGGTAGTGGTCCGCGGGATTGGCCCTTCGCTCACAGCGTTTGGAGTAACAAACCCGTTAGCGAATCCAACCCTTGAGCTTCACGGTGCCAATGGCGCGACCATTTTAGCCAACGACGATTGGAAGACCGCGCAACAAGCCGAGATTACGACGACCAATTTGCAACCGACGAATGATTTGGAGTCGGCGCTCGTGATAACCCTCCAACCGGGCAACTACACGGCTCAACTCCGCGGCGCCAATAACACCACCGGGGTCGGCGTGGTAGAAGTTTACGCTCTTCCATAAGAGGAAGTGCACGGCATCGCTCTGGCTTGCTTCCTGTAGCCGCCTCGCTGTGTCGAGGCGTGGGGGAGGAAACGGAGCCAGGAGAAACGCTGCCGTAAACAATCCGAAGCGACGCTACCGTCCAAGAGCGGAGCCGAGAAAAAACTGAACGCATCCGATTTGCGCGTTGCGAGGTGGATCGAGTCCCGCGGCCGCGGGATCGCTCGATGCCAAAAATGTCGACGAAGCCGAGACCATTGCCATCGCCCGACGGAGCTCCGAAAGTTTTCGCGAGGAGCCGGCCGATCCACCGATTCGCCCACTCGCTGCGTTGAGGCGTTTCCGGTAACACGGTGATCCCGCAGTCGCCGGACCATGGCTTGAGCGCCGTTATGGACGCGCGGTGTGCTCATTTCAGTTTTTCAGTCCGCCTGAGGCGGATCAGTGTCTCAGCGTTTTTCCTATCGCCGATTGCTCGGATTGGACGGCCAAGCGCGGTCGGACGCACGTTGATGTTGTGTCCAGGCGATGCGCGCCTCTCCATGCCAGCACCCAAACCTAGAATCGCGGCGACCGATGCCCTGGTCGGGCTCTGGACGGTTGCGCTCACGGCGTTCGTCATTGCCTCGCTCTATTTTGGGCGCGATCTTCTTATTCCGCTCGCCCTCTCGGCCCTGGTCACCTTTCTTCTTTCGCCCCTGGTGACGCGCCTGGAGCGCTGGCTCGGACGCATCGTTGCGGTGTTATTGGTGGTCGCGTTGATTTTATCCGCGACCGGCGGGGCCGGCTGGATCGTGACCAGGCAGCTGGTCGATCTCGCCACCAGGTTGCCCGAATACAAAGGCAACATTATTGAGAAGCTCCATGCTTTTCGCACGCCGAAAGGCGGGACGTTCACGAAATTATCCGAGACGGTCGATGAACTGAAACAAGAGCTGCCCGGTGGATCGGCGCCCGACACTCCGCTGATCACGAAGGAGCCGGGTAAACCCGAGACCGCCATCGCGTCGCCGCCAAATCCGCTGCCAAAAACGGTCCCGGTAAAAGTGGTCGAGACCTCGAAAGGAAATCCGTTCGAGCTCATGCAAACAATCATCACGCCGCTGCTCGGGCCGCTCGGGACCGCGGCGTTGGTGCTCGTGCTTGTTATCTGCATGCTTTTTCAACGCGAAGATCTGCGCAACCGCCTCATCCGGCTTGTCGGCCAGGGTCGGATCGGCGCGACGACTCGCGCGATGGACGACGCATCGGACCGCGTCTCGCGCTACCTGCGCATGCAATTGCTCGTGAACGTAACCTACGGCGTCTGCATTACGATTGGCCTCTACTTCATCGGCGTGCCGAACGCCGCGCTTTGGGGCGCACTCAGTATTGTCCTTCGCTTTATTCCCTACATTGGCCCGTGGGTCGCAACTGTTCTTCCGACTTTGCTCGCGCTCGCAATTTCCCCGGGTTGGACGATGCCGCTGTTAACTGTCGCGCTGTTTGGCGGGATTGAGTTAATTCTGAACAACGTCCTCGAACCGTTGCTCTACGGGAAGCACACCGGTGTTTCGTCGATCGCGCTCATCGTCGCCGCAGTGTTTTGGACGTGGCTCTGGGGTCCGCTCGGTCTGGTGCTAGCCACTCCTCTTACCGTGTGCCTGGTCGTGATGGGCCGACATATTCCGCGGCTATCCTTTCTTGGCGTGCTCCTGAGTGATGAAGAACCGCTAACGCCAGCCGAAGATTGCTATCATCGTCTGCTGACAGCGGGCGCGCAGGACGAGACCGAGCTCGTCGATGATTATCTGAAAGAGAATTCACTCGTGGCGCTCTACGATTCGGTCTTGGTCCCCGTCATCAGTTCCGCGGAAACCGATGCGCGCGAGGCACGCCTCGACCCGGAACAAATCGCCGACGTCCGGGAAAGTCTTCGCGTTATTCTGGATGACCTCGCGATGCGCCCGGCGGCAACCGACCAGATCAAAGAAGAGCAGATCGAAATCGCGCACCGCCCGAACACGCCGCCCTCACCAGAGTATCGGGTTTATTGCATTCCGGCCCGCGCCGAACGCGACGAGTTCGCCGGCGCGATGCTCACCCAGTTACTCCGCGAGCAAAGCTTCGAGGTGCACAACGCATCCGCCACCCTTCCCGCAACGGACTTACTGGACCGGCTCGAAGCCGATGGTTCGGACGTAGTCTGTATTTCCGTCGTCGCCCCGTCGACCGTGATTCACGCCCGCTTTCTCTGCACCAAACTGCGCGCCCGTTTTCCCACGCTCAAAATTATCGTCGGGCTCTGGGGTGCAACCGAACGAGTGGCTGAGGCCACGAAGAGACTTCACGATTCCGGAGCCGACGAAACCGTCACCTCTCTCGCGGCCGCCATGCAGGAGATCACTCAACTCTCCGGTGCGCGCCACGAGCTTGTAGCCGTCACAGGTTGATTAGTCGCCTGCGCGATCTCTTCTGTAGCGGCGGTCGTCGATCCTCTGTCCGCGTTCCATGGACCGTCGATCATCCCTAAAAAACGAAAACGGGACCATTTCTGATCCCGCGTTCAAAAGCTAACGAAAAGGTTAATGTGTGTGTAAGTGTCTTCGAGCTTTGATCACTGTTATAGCAGCCGCGGTACCATCTCGGTTTGCGGAGGCCACTTAGTGAAAGAACGGGCAAAACCGATGAGGATTGCCCGCGCTTCCCGCGAACACTGGCCCCCCACTTTCTCAGCTCAGCCAGCGGAAGGAAATTGATGATGCGATCGCCCGGAAACCCGCATCGGCGTAATTCACTGCGGCCTCATTCTGCCGTCACGAACGCCGGCGGACGGACGCTTTCAACACAGCTTGTATCCAGTTCCTTCGCGTTAGCCTTCGCCAGAAACTCCAGCATCACCTTGTCCAGACACTCCACGTTCGTGAGCCCGTCCACACCATGGGCGCCGGACGGAACGACGATATGCCTGCTGTTCGGTAAATGGCTCGCCACTTCTTCGCCCCGTTCCGGTGGCGTGACCGGATCCACTTGCCCCGACAAAATCAGAACCGGAGCGCTCGAGGCGACCGGCTCGTGATAGCCCGCCGGTATTTTCCCTTGCGGCCATAGCCCGCACGCCCGCGTCTGCTGGACAACTCTGTAATTGCCAAACGGATTGCCGGCATTCGCCCGCACCGCTTCCTCCTGATCGATAAACGGAACGTCTTCCGCGCACGTCACCGATAAATACAACCCATCCGCGATGAAGTCCGGCTCAGACCGACTTTCGGGAATGACTTCCTTAAGGAACGGCCCAAAATCACCTGCGGCCGCGCGCTGGATCATTATCGGAATCTTTCGCGCGCTCCCCCGCGAATACATCCGGTTTCGGATTTTCTCCGCGAACACTTCGCGCTGAATCTCCAATGTCACCGGCGCACTCTTGTTCGGCGGCGAATATTCCACCCGGGCCGGCTCGCGTCCCAACCGTTCCAGCACCTCGTTCCACTCGCGCTCAATGTTCGGAAACGCGCGATGACACGCCTCATCAGTCGCGCATTCCGCGAAGAGCAGGTCGAGCGCGCGTTTCGCCGCGCGGGCATGTTGAAGCGGCATTTTGAGATCGGTCGGCGCCACGCCCATCAGGATCGCGCTCCGGACACGATCGGGAT
>JBBRMO010000134.1:0-6187 GCA_038230815.1 Chthoniobacterales bacterium | reverse complement strand
TCCGCCGCGAGTTGTCACGCCGTAGAGCGAACCATCGCTTCCCAGCACCAGCGGTGCTTCGGGCCCTGCCCCATCCGGGTCGAGCGCGAAGGTGTGGGCCAGGGTAAACGCGCCTGAGGGCGAGACCTTGAAAAGTGTCCCATCGTCATTGGCGCCTCCGGCAGTGGTGGTGCCGTAAAAATTGCCGTCGCTGCCTTCTGCCAGGCCTGCTCTCGGGGTATTGCCGTCGGCCTCCCCAGTGAAATTATAGAGCCTCGTGAAAGCACCGGCGGAAGTAATCTTGAAAATCTCTCCCACGTCCGAAGTTCCTCCGAGGCAGGTCCCGTAGAAGGTGCCGTCGGATTTTTCCAGCAAAGCTCCGCGTGGCGCTTCGCCGAAAGGCGAGGGAGCAAAACGATAGATGGTCTGGAAAATTCCGCCCGGCGAAATTCTGAAAAGAGTGCCGTTTCCGCGAAAGGCAGCTACGCCGCCCCCGAGCTCGCCTTGCGATGACGTCCCGTAAAAATTCCCGTCCCCGCCTGCGATCAATGCTCCTAGAGGAACCTGGCCGCCCACGCCGTCGGCGGTGAAACCGTGAAGCGGCGTGAAGACTTTCGCGGTTGTAATCTTGAAGATAATTCCACCGCCACTCGCTCCGCCAAAAGAAGCCGTGCCGTAGAATTCGCCGGATGCTCCTTCGATCAGCGCGCCTTCAGGCCCCCCTCCGTCCGAGCCAACCCCTCCGGTAAAACTATGCAAGGTAGTGTAAATGCCGGCAGACGTTATTTGGAACACGGTTCCGTAATTGTTCGTGCCGCCCTTCGGGGTGGTGCCGTAGAAATTCCCGTCGCTTCCCAGGAGCAACGGCGAGTCGGGAAGAATTCCGTTGTCCGGGACGGAATTATCGAAGGAATAAAAGGGCGATACCACTCCAGCCGGCGTCATTTTAAAAACAACCCCTTCGAAATTTGCGCCCCCGCCCGTGGTCATTCCGTAGTAATTGCCATCCCCTCCTTTAATCAGGGCGGCGGTTGGATTGGCCCCGTTGCTAAATTGCGCGAACGTAAAAATATATAAGATATTTAGCGCGCCCTGCGAAGTGATCCTGAACACCGTGCCTTGATCATCCGGTCCGCCCGCCGCGGTCGTGCCGTAGAAATTGCCGTCGAAGCCCTGGAGGAGAGCACCCTGTGGACGACTGCCATCGGTGTCGCCGCCCACAAACTTGTAGAGGGTTGTCAGGACTCCGGCAGGCGTAATCTTGAAAATGGTGCCGAGACCGGTGCCTTGCGGATCGTTGGGTCCACCCAGCTGACCGCCGAATTTGGTGGTCCCATAAAAGTTGCCATCGCTTCCCAGGATAAGAGCCGTCCCGGGAGTACTCCCGTCCGTTCCGCCGCTGAAACTATAGACCGTTGCTCCCTCTCCGGTGGGCGAGACGCGGTAAACAGTACCCATGTCGCCGGTTCCTCCCCGGGAAGTGGTTCCATAGAAGTTCCCGTCCGCGCCCCGCACCGGCGGAGTAGAAGGCTTCACCGGGCCTTTGGGAAAAGAGTAAAGCGTGGTGAAAGTTACGTCGGCCGGTGAAGAGATCGCAGCGCTCAGGAACAACGCGCCCGCGAGCAAGAAGCGTAGGGAAATAGACACACCTATTTCTTAGCGGTTTTTCTCCGGCGGCTCCAGCACCAAAATGAGCTGCGTTTTGCTAGTCGTTTCAGTCGCCTTCCGCATCCAGAACTGTAGCGGCGTGTCTGCGACCGTCGATTCTTTTGTCCCGCAGTCGAAGCTCCGTCTTCGTCCGCCTTCTGGATCCGCATTTCGAAATTTCAGGTTTTCAGCGTCTCAGTTTTTCAGGCCAACCTCGCACCATTCCGCCCTCCGATCCGCCCGTCTAAGGCGGGACGGATTCGCCGTGGTGAACCTCCGATCTCTGACTTCCTCCCTTTCTGAACTTTCTACTTTAGCCTTTAACCTTTCTACTTTCTGAAGCGCTTGCTGAGCCGATCCAATCCCATTATCCTTCCGTCGTGATCCTAAAGGTTCTAATTCATCGCGCCGAGGAAGGGGGCCTCTGGGCTGAAGTTCCCTCGCTCCCGGGCTGTGTTTCCCAAGGGGAAACCGTTGATGAATTGAGGACAAACGTCCGGGAGGCTATCGAAGCCTGGCTTTTGGCGGAGGATTCCGCGGCCCTTGGCCATACCTCGGGCGAAGTGATCGAGGTCGCTGTTTGAAGCAAGTCTCCGGGCGCGAGTTGGCTCGGGTGGTCCAACGGCACGGCTGGATCTCGCGCGAATCCAAGGGAGCCATCATGTGTTTACGATGGCGGGCCGGCGTGAGCGGCTCGTCATTCCTGTTCATGGCAACCAGCCGCTAAAGATTGGCCTCCTCCGAGCTTTGATGAAAATAGCCACGCTGAATGAAATTGACCTGTAAATGGTGTTGTTGGAGCTCACTAGAATTTCCCTGACCCTCCGATCTCCGATCTCCGATCCGCTGGTCACTAATCACTCGTCACTTTCTCCCGTCCTCCCATCTCACCGCGCACGAATCACCAGTATGAAATCGAGCACGAAAGACAAAATCAAAGGCGCGGCGAACGAAGTTAAAGGCAAGGTCAAAGAGGAGACCGGGAAAGCGACCGGCAATCGCGACCTGCAGGATCGTGGGACCGCGGAAAAAACCGGCGGAAAGATTCAGCGCAAAGTCGGCGACGTAAAGAAAGTCTTCGGCAAATAATTCCTGCCGCCTTTTCGCATTCCGGTTTCCCATCTCCGATCCGCCCGCCTCTGGCGGGACGGATTCGCCGTGCCGAACTTCCGATTCCACCCTTCTCTCCAAAAATAACCGATAACCCGTAGCCGAAATGTTTTCGACAAAATATGCGTGGTGCATAGCCTAACCGTATGCCGCCGACTGCCAATCTCGCTGCCCGCATCGCAGAGGAAAGCGCTTCGCTCCCGCCCGAGAAGCAAAGCGCTGTTTTGGATTTTGTCCTTTTTGTGAAATATCGCGCTGAGCAGGCCGGCGGAGCGGAGGAAGTTGGCGATGCCGCCTGGGAGCGCATCATTGCCGATCCCCGGCCACGGCCGAAGCTGGAGGCGTACATCGAAGCGGCGAAAGCCGAGGGCACAGAGCCGTTGGACTTGGATCGCATGTGATTTCGGAAACAACGGCAGCGTTCTGGCGAGCCTTTCACGCGCTCACCAGCGCGCAGCAGCAAGCCGCGCGTAGAGCCTATCGCAACTTCGCCGAAACCCCGGGTCACAACTCCCTCCGATTCAAGAAACTCGCCGGACACGCTGCATACTGGTCGATCCGAGTAAACCGCAACCTTCGCGCAGTCGCGGAACGCCACGGCGACACCGTCATCTGGGTCTGGATCGGCAATCACAGCGAATTCGATAAGCTCTTCTCCTGATCCGCGCAGACCTCCGAAACTCGGCGCCTCGCGCCGATTCGCCTTTTCCCTTCCTCCTTTCTACTCTTGAATGCTCCCCAGTGTCCGGCCGCGTCTTCATCAGCCATTCCGAGAAGGACAGCCGTTTGTCCGACGCAGTGCTCGCTGCTTTAGAAAGTCGCGATATTCAATGCTGGATCGCGCCGCGAGACATTCCACCCGGCGGGTCTTATGCCGAAGCCATCATCAATGCGATCGAGACTGTAGCTGTTTTGTCCTCGTTTTTACCGAACGGTGCAACGGCTCCGGACATGTGCTGCGCGAAGTGGAGCGCGCCCTCAAATTCGACAAGAACATCATGCCTATCCGATTCGATGAATCGGCGCCTTCCCGCAGTTTGGATTATCTGCTCGCGACAGTTCACTGGCTTACGGTCACGGGCGAATCCGAATCTGGCATAGCCCGGGCCGCTGACCAGATCGGCACCTACGCTCGGCTGGAAACGGGCGCCCGATTCAGGCCGGGCCCAGCCGTGGTTGTCGCCAAGCCGGCTCCTGCGCTGGTGGACAGCCCAACACCGACGCAGTCGCCTGGCCGTGCTGCATTTTGGGGTTCGCTGGCTGTGGGAAGCGTCGCCCTGATATTGATCCTGGGTCTCTTACTGACAAGGAATCTCCAGCAGAGGCGATCGGCAGACAGGGCCCCGGCTCAAGCCCTCCGGCAAGAAATGCCATCGCCACCGGCAACGCCTCCATCGCTAACCGTCGCGCCCCTGCGCGGTTTGCGAAAGGTCGAGAATCCCTCCGTCAACGCCGTCCAGCGCACAAAAATGCCCGCGGCGATCAGCGCGCCCCTGCGGACGCCGGCCCAGACTTGGGACCGACCGCGCCTTTACCTGTGCTAGCCGATGAATCGCAGAGAAAAGCGGCGAATGAGTTGAAGCGCCGCCTAACGAGTGCCGGCTACGTGGTGGTTGCGGCCGACAATGTCTCAGGCAACGTCGATATTCCTACCGAAGCGTCTGAGTTGCGCTACTTCACCCCGCCGGACTCAGCCGAAGCGCAACGTATTGCCCAGGAGCTAAAACCGATTTTGGGAAACGTCGTTGCCTATCTTCCGGAAGGAATGCCTTATGTGTCCCACGCCCGCCAATACGAAATCTGGTTTTCCCACACATTTCATTAACTCGTCTTTCTCCCTGCCATAGCAAAAAACCGGTGCGATCTTCCATGATTGGAATTTATCGGGTAATCCCGCCGCCTGAGTCGGCTAGAATTTCTTGATTGCCGGGTCCCCGCGATCTCAGCGGAGCAGAGTTGATCAAGCTGCTCTGCAAACA
Organism: Chthoniobacterales bacterium; assembly: GCA_038230815.1. GTDB lineage: Bacteria > Verrucomicrobiota > Verrucomicrobiia > Chthoniobacterales > UBA10450 > AV80. The sequence goes on along the minus strand of JBBRMO010000134.1, from coordinate 1,472 downwards.
TTATGGCTATGCGCGTGTGAACCAGGAAGGCAGCCCCATTCCCCATTCCGTTCTTACTTTTAGACGTCCCCGCGTTTCGGCATGGTGACAATCTCCAGTGCAGTTGATAGATTAGGGCAATGAGCACTGTTATCGAAATCATCGAAGCCGTGAAGCGACTGGACGAGCGCCAAAAAGGCGAGCTGCTGGAGAAACTCGCAGACATCGACTTCAACGACGCCTGGGACCGGCAGATTGAAGCGGACATCAAGGCCGGTCGCCTCGACCACGTTATCGCCGAGGCCGAGGCTGATATTGCCGCTGGCCGGACCAAGCCCCTCGATGAAGTCCTCGACAACTCCTGAATTCCGGCGCCGCTACTCCGCACTTCCGCCGCCCCTCAAACAACTCGCGCGGCGGGCCTACCAGCTTTGGGCCCAAAACCCTCGTCACGGGTCGCTCCATTTTAAGAAAATTGGCCATGTCTGGTCGATCCGCATCGGTCTCGAAGATCGCGCCGTAGACTTGCTCAAAGGCGACACAGTGCATTGGTTTTGATCGGCCCGCATGCCGAATACGAGCGCATAATCAAAGGCAGGTGACTCCCGAAGCTGCCCGCTTCAGTCTTTCAGTCCGCCTCAGGCGGATCAGTTTTTCAGTGTCTTCTTCGCCCGCATCTCCGCCCCGGAGCGCGGCCTCGATCAACTGATTCGCGAGTGCGGTCATCGGAATCTTTCGCGATTTTGCTTCGTGATAAAGCGCGCTGACCACCTCGCGTTCCAACTGCGGTGAATAGTGCCTTGTTTTCATTCCGCCTATGGCAACGTCCGCTCGGAATCTTGTAAATACGTACACAACCGTAGGCTCGGCCGCCGCAGGGGGCCGACGCCTCGCCCGGAGGCCGCAGTTTCTTCCGGCGTCCGTCTTCCGACCTCTGGAACTTTCTACTTTAGCCTTTCTACTTTCTGCAGCGCTTCATCCTTCCTAATTCCTACTTTTGAAACGCTTTAGCCTTTAGAATTTCTCCTTTCTTCAGCATTTCAGTCCGCCTGAGGCGGATCAGCGTTTTCGGAGCCGCCTTACCTACCCTTAGTTGGTTCGCGCGGTCGCCATCAGAACGACCTTTCCATCCCGCCATAGATGCGCGACGAACGGGGCGGGTTGACGCGCGCACAGCCTTTTTATGGCCGGCAAACCTCTGATGAGAGTCGCTGCCATTTCTCGGCCCGGCAGATTGCTGCTCACCAGCACAAAGCTACGCGCTCCGGATGAAAGCAACGCCTGCATTTCGTTGCGCCGATAACGAATCCGAGAATCTTTGGTCAACAGGACCCAGCCATTTCGTCCTACTGGCATCAACCACTCCGAATCCTGGGTTCCACCGACGAACCGTTCATGAAAAGCGATGACTTGCTCTCCCACGGCTCGGAGCGCCTCAGGCACAATTCGACGCCCCAGGTTCTCGTCGGTGAAGAAAACCAGCCGCTCAGGCG
>JBBRMO010000133.1:0-6253 GCA_038230815.1 Chthoniobacterales bacterium | reverse complement strand
GAGCACCATTGCGAATAACAGCGTAAGCGGTCTCGCCTCTGCCAGCGGCGGCGGCGTTTTCACTAATGGCGGCACACTTACCCTCTTCACGAGCACGGTGTCGGGTAATACCGCAGTCGCGGGCAACAGCAGCCATAATGATAGCGGTGGCGGGATCTTTTCCAACGTCGGCACGGTCTTCCTCAGTAGCTGCACCATTACCAATAACACGGCGGACTTCGGCGGCGGCTTCCGGTGGCTGAATGGCGGAACCGCCAAGTCTCGGAATACGATTATCGCGCGAAACAGTTCTCCGAACGGGCCTGACTACAATGGTCCGCTGGAATCCCTCGGTTTCACCTTGCTCGGCAACAACGCGACCGCGACGATGTCACAGACCGGTTACGACCAAATCGGCACGCCAGCCGCGCCGGTGGACCCGTTGCTCGACTCGCTTAAAGATAATGGCGGCTCAACGCCGACTCACGCGTTGCTACCAGGAAGCCCTGCGCTCGACAAAGGCCAGGCCGAGTCCACAACCGATCAACGCGGCCTGCCGCGACCTTCGGATGACCCAGGAATTACCAACCCTATTCCCGGTGACGGCAGTGACATCGGTGCCTTTGAATTGCAGTTTACATGTAGCTTTAGCATTGCGCCCACGAGCTTCTTGTTTCCGGCGAGCGGCGGCAATGATGCCATTACAGTTACCTCATCTGCCGGATGCGCCTGGACGGCGCAAAGTAACAATGCCTTCATTACTATCACCGCGGGCGGTGGAGGTAGCGGGAATGGGACGGTGAGTTATTCGGTCGCGCCTAACTCGACCGGCGTCACTCGCGCTGGCACGATCGTCGTTGCCGGTCAGACCTTCACGGTAAATCAGGTCGGTGTTACCGTCCTCGCTAACATTTCCACGCGGTTGCGCGTTCAGGGCGGAGACAATGTCCTTATCGGCGGCATGATCGCGACTGGCACCGCCGGCAAAAAGGTTATCATCCGCGCCATCGGTCCTACGCTCACCGACTTTGGCGTTCCTGGTGCGTTGTCAGACCCGACGCTCGAGCTTCACCAGGGCAACACGCTGGTCGCCAGCAATGACGATTGGCGTTCTTCGCTCCAGCAGGCCGAGATCCAGAACAGCGGGCTGGCTCCCGGGAAGGACGCCGAGTCAGCCATCATAGCGACTCTGACGCCAAACCAGACTTACACCGCGATTGTGAGCGGAAAGAACGGCGCCGCGGGAGTCGGCCTGGTGGAAGTATATGATCTTGATGAAACCGCCGCCTCCAAGCTCGCTAACATCAGCACGCGAGGATTCGTCGATGTGGATGACAATGTCATGATCGCGGGGCTGATTGTAGGTCCTAGCGGCGGAAATAACGTGAAGGTCCTTGTGCGGGCGCTGGGACCCACCCTGGGCGATTTCGGAGTGCCCGGAACCCTGGCTGATCCTACCCTCGATCTGGTCAATTCGAGCGGGACGGTGGTAAGGTCCAATGACAACTGGAGGAGTTCGCAACAGGCGGAGATCCAAGGGGCGGGATTGGCTCCGGCTCACGACGAGGAAGCTGCTCTTATCGAAACTCTCTCGCCCGGTCCTTACACCGCTGTCGTGCGCGGCAGTGGCCGCACTACTGGGGTAGGTCTGGTCGAACTTTATAACATTCCTTAACCTCACGCCAAAAGGAGATCCGTCACCGATCGCCTCGGCCACGATCGCCGTTACGCCATGGATTCTTCCACGCTGTGCTTTTCCGGAGCGACAGGTGTTACTACTCACCGGCTGTTAGAATAGTTTCAGGCTCCGGGCTTGCGAGGATCTTCTGGAAACGCGGATTGTTGCGCAACGAATCCCATTCCCACCGCAAGCGCAGATCGGCCAGAGTCATGGTCGATGGGCAGGGAGGCGTGGAACCAAGGCCGGGGATGGAAAGGAGATGCTCGATCAGCGTGATCGCCTGTTCCTGTTCGCCGACGAGGGCATACACGAGTGCCAGGTTGGCCGTCCAAAGAGGGCCGTGAAATGCATCCCGGTTTTCTGGGAGGAGTTCGACAGCTCGACGACCTTCTCGGATTGCCTCCTCCTTTCTCTGGAGGTGCGCATAAACTAATCCAAGGAAGGCGCGGCGCTCCGGATCGTCCGGATTCTCCTGTGCCCATTCTTCGAGCGTTGGCGTGGCCTCGGCAAAATAACGCTTAGCCGATTGAAAGTCCCCGCGCGCCCGAGCGGTGACCCCTTGGAAAAATGCCTTGGGGCATTTCTGTTCGGCGAAAACGTCCCCTTCGGGAATACCGCTCAAAATCTTTTCTGCTGTGAGATAGTTCCGCGCCAGCATGGCCAGATCCCAGCGGGCCAGAGCGGCGGGGCTGTCGGCCAGAAGTTTTCCTCCCGCCGCGGGATCCCGGTTCCGATAAACTTCCAGGTAAGCAAGGCCGAGTCGGGGAAAAACTGCCCCCTGCTCAAGCTCCAACGCGCGAGTGTAACAGGCGGCCGCGGCCGGCCAGTTCCGGACAAAAAGGTAGTTGTTGCCGGCGCCTGTGAGGATTCCCGCGTTCCGCGGATCGAGATAAAGAGCGCGTTCAAAGCTGGCAATGGCTTTGGGCCAGCGTCCCTGCCGTCGATAGATGCCCCCGACGTAACTGCAGATCCTGGCGTTATTCGGAGAAGTCGCCGCAGCGATTTCGAACTCCCCTAAGGCTGCGTCGTATTTCTTCTCGCCCCAATAGAGACAAAGACCGAGAGCCATATGAGCTTCAGCCAAGGTGGGCGATAGCCGCAGCGCTTCTTCCGCCTGAGCGTGCGCTTTCGCCTTCCGCTCCCCGTTCTCGCGATAAGTGGCGATGGAGCTATTAAGAAGGGAAGCGCGCGCGTAAGCCAGGGCGAACCTGGGATCAAGCACAGCGGCCTTCAGGTAAAGCTGCTCCGCCGCGATCTCATCCTCGTCTTCCCTTCCCAGCGCGGTCAGGTAAAGCACGTAGGCCTCTGAGTTAGTGGTAGGCCCGACACTCAGGCGGGCCTTTTCCTCCGGCGCGAGCTTCGCTTTCAGGGCGGTTGCGATCTTCTGGGCGATCTCGCTCTGGATCGCGAAGACATCGGCCAGGTTACGATCGTAGGTCTCGGCCCAGACATGCAGGTTCGTCCGCGTGTCAATTAACTGGGCCGTGATCCGGACTTTATCACCTGCGCGCCGCACGCTTCCTTCCAGAACTTTGCCAACTCCCAGTTCCCGCCCGATCTCGCGCAGATTTCGCGGCCGACCGGCGAGGTAACTCGCGACACTATTACGGGAGATGACCTTAAGATCGGCGACCTTGGCAAGCGCGGTCAGAATATCGTCCTGCATCCCTTCAGTGAAAAAGCCATTCTCCGATTCGGCGCTAAGATTGGCGAACGGGAGCACGGCAATACTTTTTTCGGAAACGACAACAGGCGAGGTGGGGCGGGCAACAGGATTTGCCGGTCGGAGGCGGAGAAAGAAAAATACCGCGAGGCCGATCAGGAGCAGCGTTGACACAGCAATGAAAACTCGAGGAAGCTTTCCCTTCGGTGCAGCCGGAGATGGCTGCGGAATCGCAGCGAGGGATTCATCGTTTGCCGGAGCTACTTCTAGCGCCAGCGCGAGAGCCGCTCTGTTCCCCAGCGCCGTTGCGAGGCTGGGTCTGGTCACTTCGGCGACGAAGCGGTAACCGTGCCCGGGCACAGTGATAATAAAGCCCTGTGAGATGGGGCTTTCGCCGAAGATCCGGCGCAAGGTCGAGATATTCTTGCTCAGGTTATTCTCTTCCACCACCGCGTCGGGCCAAATCGCTTCCATCAGGCGTTCCTTTTCGAGAAGGGCGCCGCTGTGCTGGACGAGGTAAAGGAGCGTATCGAAGACCCTCGGCGTGAGCGGGATGGGTTCTCCGCTTTTCCGCCGAACCGTGCGTTTGATCGCGTCGACCCGGAAATCGTCGAACTGATAGATCTGAGGTGCCAGCGAGTGCCTGCTGATTTCAGAGGTTTTCAAAACAATTCACCGCCGTACCCGAGACTTTCAGGACGGAGCGAGCAACGCTCGTTACGCGAAAGCCTGTAATACTCATCTATCAAAACTAAAAAACGCGCACTAAGGAAGAACAAAATGGGAAAAGCCCTCACTCCTATACAATCAATAGGTGGTACGAAGATCTTCCCTCGGTTCTGTTCGACTCTCCTCCTGGTCTGCGTCGCGATCGTGATTATTCCGGGGATCGCCAGGGCGCTTGATCCAACTGCGAGCGCCACGGCCACAAATGTTACGACGACTGGAGGCACGTCGTATTCGTTCATCGTAAAATATACCGACGATGGTCCTGTTGCCGACAGTAACTTCGACGACAATGACGTCCGTGTCAGCGGTCCCGGTGGCTTCGATGTTCCGGCTAAGTTTATTAACGCGAGCCTCAACGACAGCGGCACCCAAGCTACCGTGACCTATTCGATCGTCCCACCTGGCGGCAGCTGGGATTCCGCCGACAACGGAACATACACGGTAATCATGCAGGCGAATCAGGTCCGCGACGGCCTGGGCAACCCAGTAAAAGCCGGCCCTATTGGCAGTTTCGCCGTGAATGTCCCTCCTTCATCACCGACACCAACGCCTGGCTTGGTCGGGAATGTTTCGACTCGTCTGCCGATAGGAAACGATGATAACGCGCTGATCGAGGGCTTTATTGTGCAAGGACCGACGGGCTCGACCAAGAAAATCATGGTCCGTGCGATAGGCCCGTCGCTGGCGATTTTTGGAATAACGGACGCCGTCGCCAATCCGACGCTCGACATCTTTGACGCAAACAATGCGAAGATCGCTTCGAATGATGACTGGAAGGCGACCCAGGTGGGAGGAATCATCACCAGCGATCAGTTTGGGGAGATTAACGCCAGCGGGCTCGCGCCGAATAACGATTTTGAGTCTGCTATCATTGCAAATTTGGCCCCGGGCAGCTACACCGGCGTGGTTCGCGGCGCGGGTAACACCGTGGGCACAGGTGTCGTTGATGCCTACGACCTTAGCGCTGCTTCTCCAGCGCGCCTCACGAACATTGCCACGAGAGGTTTAATCCAACCCGGTGATAAACTGATGATTGCCGGGTTCATTGTCCAGAATGCGCCCGTTCGAGCGGTAATCCGTGCGATCGGTCCTTCGTTGGCGGCGTTCGGTATCACGAACGCGCTCCCCGACACGGCCCTTCAGCTTCGGGACCAGAACGGTGGAATCGTGCAGGAGAACGACGACTGGAAAACAACCCAGCAGCAGGAGCTGGAAAGTACCGGCCTCCAACCCAGTAATGACCTGGAGGCGGCCCTTGTCACAACAATTCCGCCCGGACAATACACCGCCCAGGTTCGTGGTAAGCCGGAAGCCACTGGCACAGGGGTCGTCCAAGTCTATTTTCTGCAATGAATCAAATGCTCTGAGCGAAAGCGCTCACAACGTTAGAGGCGAAACCTATTTCGGTGCGAGGTCACCGACGATTGTTTCGAAGCGCGGATCGCCGCGCAAGCGGTCCCAACATGGATTCAGACGCAGGTCCTGCACACACAGGTAGGAAGGCTCTGAAAGCAGATGCTTTCCAAGGTTCGATCCGGAAATCGCCAAATTCGTGGAGGTGAACGGAAGCAGCGTCCATCGCGTTTTTCAGAACATTTCAGAAAAATTCAGCTCCGTCCTAAAGACTTTCAGAAGGGAGCGGGGCAAAGCTCATGCGCGAAAGGCTACAAAACAACAAACGATAATACTAGAAAAACAATCGAACCCAGGACGTAACAATGAGTTCCCGACCGCGTCGACGCCTGCCCATGGTCGTGAGCCTTGCGCAGAGCGCCCACATTCTTTCTCCGCGCAGGACCAAGCTTCCGTCCTATGAGCGCTGAAAGACACGAGGAAGGTGCGGCCAAGTCATTGCCCTACCGAAGGATGGCGCGCCTTCGCCAATTGATGGAAATCGCCGCGCTGTCTCTGCTCTTTCTCTCGTTAACCGCAACGATGCGAGGGCAATCCGCGCTCGACGGTTTCGACCCAAACGCGAACGGCACGATTAGCGTCATTGTTATGCAACCCGACGGCAAGATTCTTATTGGCGGCGATTTTACTACGCTTGCGCCGAATGGCGGCCCGGCCGTCACCCGCAACCGCATTGCCCGGCTAAATCAAGACGGCACGCTCGACACCCCCTTCAATCCGAGCGCAAACAGTAGCGTCCGAGCCATCGCTTTGCAGGCGGACGGCAAGATATTAGTGGGCGGCGACTT
>JBBRMO010000132.1:0-6270 GCA_038230815.1 Chthoniobacterales bacterium | reverse complement strand
CGGTGTCGGAGATGTGCTCGGCCGTGGCCGCAATCTGACTCATGTCGGTTCGCGCCCGGCGTGATTGGTCGCGCTCGGCCAGCCCGCGGTGTACCACCAGGTCCGCGTAGCGCCGGATCGGGCTCGTGAAATGGGTATAGTTGTTTTTGGCGAGGCCGTAATGTCCGAGCGGCTGCGCCGCATACCGGGCGCGCTTCAGGCTTTTCAATAAGCCAATCTTCAAAGCCTGTTCCTCCGGTTTTCCGGCGAGCGAAGCCAGCAGCCTCTGAAGTTCCGTCCGTTTTGTCAGATCGCCAACCTTGTAATTGTAGCTCAGGATCAGTTCCCGATATTCGGTCAACCTTTGCGGATCCGGATCTTCGTGAACGCGGTAAACTGTCGGGACCAGGCGGTTCTTTAATTCGCGCGCAACGGCTTCGTTCGCCGCCAGCATGAATTCCTCGACCAGTTGATGCGACTCGTCGTTTTCGATCCGTTCGAGCCGAATCGGTCTGCCTTCCGCGTCCAGCCGTACTTTCACCTCTGGGAAATCAAGATCGAGCGATCCTTCCTTGAAACGGTTCTTGCGCAGGAAAGAGGCTAGTTCCCAGGCGACGTGGAGGCGCTCCCCTAATTGGTCGGTGGGCGGCGCTTGGAGAATCGCATAGGCTTCGCGGTAGGTCAGACGCCGGGCGCTCCGGATTACGCTCCGGCCGAAGCGAGCTGCCTTGGCGCGCCCATCCTTCCCGAATTCCAGGAAAACGGAGTGGGTGAGGCGATTGACTCCCGGGTTGAGACTGCACACACCGTTGCTCAGGCGCTCGGGTAACATGGGAATGACGCGGTCGGGAAGGTAAACACTGTTGCCGCGCTTGTAGGCTTCGCGGTCGAGCGCGCTGCCCGGTTTCACATAGGCCGCGACGTCAGCGATATGGACGCCAAGACGCCAGCCACCGCCCGGGATTCGTTCGACGTCGACGGCGTCGTCGAAATCGCGGGCGTCATCCGGGTCGATCGTGACGATGAATTTACCGCGCAAATCCTCGCGCCCTTCGATCATTTCCTCGGCGACGGTTTCCGGAATTTGGAGGGCTTCCTCAATGACCGCCTTCGGAAATTCTGTCGGGAGATGATACTTCCGAATGATCGAAAGCATGTCCACGCCCGGCGCCGAACTCGGTCCGAGCACCTCGACGATCTGCCCTTCGGGATTGACGTGACGCGATTCCCAAGGCTCGAGCCGGACAACCACCTTGTCGCCGCGTTTTGGAATCTCCGGCAACGGGGGCTGCGGAGGAACATGGACGTAAACGTTGTGGACGATCCGCGGATCGTCCGGCACGACGAAGAAGAAGTTTTTCGATTGCTCAAGTGTGCCCACGATCGAATCATGTGCCCGCTCGAGGATCCGAATGATGCGGCCTTCCGCGCGGTCCCGGCCCTTGGCGCGGGCGTAACGGTCATCGCGCGTGATCCGTGCCACCACCTTGTCCCCGTGCATCGCCGTGCCGGTGTTCTCGGCCGAAATGTAGAGATCCTGTTCGCCGGGTTTTTCACGCGGAAGGAAAGCGAAACCGGCCTGGTGAACATGCAGCGTTCCCGTGACCAGGTCCGCCTCCGCTGGAAGCACGTAGCGATTTTTACGGATGCGCGCGATCTCTCCGGATTGCTCGAGCTGGCGCAGGACTTCGTTCAGTCCCATGCGCACGCCGCTCTTCCGGCCGAGAACCTTAGCCAGCTCGTCTTTATCGAGTGGCCGGTATTTGGGCGCACCCAGCACCCGCAGGATCTGGTCGCGTAGTTGAGTTGTTTCAGGTTTCGCGATGGCCAAGCCGTCAATCTCCGCGCGAAGTCGGTCGCGCACGAGCGCAATTTTGCGGGGCACAGACTTGCAGTCTGGGCGGCCCGCGTAATTGCACTCCGTTGTCCGTCAACGGCGGGTTCCAAACCCGATGGGCGCACAGGCTGAACGCCTGTGTTCTTACGCGCTTCGTGATAGTCTCACCCTAGATGGGTGGGATGCTCTGGAGAATTGATGGTCGCTCGGTCGATTTGGCGGAGCGCGCAATGATCATGGGCGTTCTGAATGTAACGCCCGATTCTTTTTCGGACGGCGGCGAATTTTTCACGATGGAAAAGGCCGTCGCGCAGGGAAAGCGCATGGCAGTTGACGGTGCGCAAATCATTGATGTCGGGGGCGAGTCCACCCGGCCGGGAGCGGAAGCAGTTTCCGCCGAGGAGGAACTGGCGCGCGTCGTGCCGGTCATCGAGCAACTGCGGGCGAGCGGTCCGGCGTTAATCTCAATCGACACCTCGAAGGCCGCCGTCGCGCGTGCGGCCCTGGCCGCTGGAGCATCCATCGTCAATGACGTTACCGGCGGTCGCGCCGACCCGGAAATGATGACACTCGTGGCGGAAAGCGGTGCCGCCTTTATCATCATGCATATGCAGGGCGCCCCTCGCACCATGCAAGCGGCTCCGCATTATGAAGATGTCGTGAGTGAAGTGACTGATTTTTTTCGACAACAATATGAGCGCGCCCTAGAGTGCGGCATTGATTCCATGGCCATCGCGTTTGATCCGGGTATCGGATTTGGAAAAACGGTTGGGCACAATCTGTCGCTGCTCGGCAACTTCGCGCGTCTCCGGGTTTGGGATCGGCCCCTTGTCGTGGGCGTGTCGCGCAAATCTTCCCTGGGCAAAATGATTGGCTCGGACGCAAGGGAAGATCGGCTGGCGCCCACCCTGGCGTTCACGGCGATGTTGCGGGAGCGCGGTGCGAATGTTTTGCGCGTCCACGACGTCAAAGAAAACGTGGCCGCGTTGCGCGTCACGGAATCACTTTTGGAAGCAGCGAAATGATGCAGCAAATCCTCCAGTTCTGGGCTGAGCGGTGGCGCAGTTTTATTGAGATCATCCTGCTCAGCGTCGGGATTTATTACGGCTACCTTTATTTTCGGGGGACCCGCGGCGCCAAAGTTCTGACCGGCCTGGCGATCGTTTTCCTGACCCTCACCCTGATCTCGCAGTTGCTGAACCTCGTCGTCATCGGCTGGATCATTCGCAGCTTCTCAGTCTTCCTCGCCGTCGCACTCGTGGTGATTTTTCAGCCGGAATTGCGGCGTGGCCTGGCCGAGCTGGGCGGCCACCCGATTTTCTCACTCACGAGCGAGAAGCGCGAGACCGTCCACGATATCGCGGAAGCCGTGACCCAGCTGGCAAATAAACAGTTCGGCGCGCTGATCGCGATCGAGCGCGACACTTCGATCCGCGTTTATGAGGAGACCGGCGTCATTATCGATTCGCATTTTTCCGTCGAGCTCCTGCTGACGATTTTCCATCCCAAAGCCGCGCTTCACGATGGCGGCGTGATCATCCGGAATGGACGGATCGCGGCGGCCGCCTGCATTTTCCCCGTAAGCCAGCGGGAGACGCTCGATCGCAGCCTCGGCCTGCGGCACCGCGCCGGTCTCGGCATTACCGAAGAATCGGACGCGATTGCTGTTGTCGTTTCGGAAGAAACCGGCGGGGTTTCAATTTGTCACCGGCGGCGAATCGAACGGAACTTTACCCCGGAATCATTCCAAAAGCGTATCGGCGAACTGTTGCTCCAAGGGGCCTATGAAGAAACTGATCCTGAACAATTGGCGCGCGAAGTTGATCTCCCTCCTGCTCGCGACGACGCTCTGGTACCTGATCAAGAAGAACGTCGCGACGACACTCTCGCCGTTTGATACGCCCATCGAGGTAACCGCGCCCGGCCGCCGTTGATTTGGCTGGATCCGTTATCCCGTTGGCTTCGTCCGTCGACCGGGGTCACCGACCCCGGCTACAGGACCCCTCGACCTAAACGCTACCGCAAAAATCGCGCGAGGTTTTCTTCCTCCCAGCGGCGGGCGCGGCGATAACCGGGGAACTCGCGCTCGCGTTCGTAAAAAAGTTCGGTATGGACCCGGCGCCGTCCGTTGGCCCCGGTTTCGTCGGGCACCACCGCGTGCAGCATTTCGTGATAAAGAATATAGCGGAGGAACCACGGCGGAACGAACGGCTGGTCCAGGAGCGGATTGATCCGGATCACGCGATCTTCCTCCTGGATGGTGCCAAAAATAAAATATTCTTTCGGTCGTCGCTTCTGTTTACGGCCCCACAGAACCTTGTAACCGCGCAGCCGCCCCCGGAAAAAACGTTCGTTCAAGCGATCAAAATTTCCGCGAAGATCGAAGTATTTTCCTTCGTGCTGCAGATTGAGTTGCCGCTGCATCGGCAATTTAGGGTGAGAGATTTTCCTTTTTGTCTTTTTTGCCATGATCTTCCCCTTGGTTTCAAAGCGTCCCAGCTACCCTACATTTTATCGATGCTGAAAGGCCTGCACAAGTAAGTGCGCGGATTATTTTAATGCGTCGTAAGTATAACGAGATAAGATGGTTGAACGCGAATATTTTTACTGTATAACGAGAAAAAAAAGCGCCTGGACCTTTGCCACCGAGCTGCGCCGGTCTCTTTCTCGAGATCGCGATTTTACGGCGAATCGGAGTGTGGTTATAATCCTGCCATCCGTTAAACCACGATGACTCCACTTCTGCGAAAATTGCTTGGCCTCAATTGGGTGTTGCTCTTAACGATGCTCGCCCTCGCGATATTCGGCGTCGTCGCCATTTACAGCGCCACTTATATGCGGGAGGACTCCGTCGCGACCGAGTTCTGGCGGAAGCAGGCGAACTGGGTCGCCGTCGGCTTTCTCGCGTTCATGGTCACCAGCCTGATCGACTATCGCTGGGTTCGCTGGGGCGCTCTCCCGATGTATCTCGCCGGCATCGTCTTCCTCGTCCTGACGAAGTTTATCGGCTCAAAAGTTTACGGGGCTCGCAGCTGGTTGCATATCGGTCCGATCAATTTTCAGCCGGCCCAGCTCGCCGTCGTGGCGGGGATCATGGTGCTCTCGTTATTTCTCAGCCATAACCAATTTCGCGACCTGCACCCGATGTTTCGGCTTTTGCTTTGCGGCGTGATCGTGGGGGCGCCTTGTCTGCTCATCATGCTGCAGCCCGATCTTGGCGAAACCATCATTTGGGGCCCGGTCCTGCTGGCGTTGCTCTTCGTCGGCGGGATCCCGTTGCGTTACCTCCTGTGCCTCCTGCTGATCGCGGCCGCATTCATCCCGATCGCGATCAATCTTGGCCTGAAACCCTACCAGCAGGAGCGCATCACCGCGTTTATCAATCCCGAGATCGACAAACAGGGCTCGGCCTGGGCGATTAACCAGTCCCTGATCGCGATCGGTTCCGGCGGCTGGTCCGGCAAGGGATTTAAGGCGCCAAACACCCAAATCGAGATGGGATTCCTGCCCGCAACGGCCGTCCACAACGATTACATTTTCTCCGCCATCGGCGAGCAATGGGGTTTCGTTGGCGGAGCATTCCTGATCAGCGCGTTTGCCCTCCTCCTCCTGACCTGTCTTTTTGTGGGTTTTTTTGCGGGCGATCAGTTCGGTCTTCTTTTGGTCATAGGAATCACGTCCCTCGTTTTCACCCACATCTTTCAGAACATCGGGATGACGATTTCCCTGCTCCCGATCACCGGGGTGCCGCTGCCGCTCATCAGTTATAGCGGTTCATTCGTGCTCATGATCATGTTCGGTCTCGGCATCGTGAACAGCGTCTGGATCCACCGCAAAGAAATTGTGGAGCGATAGAACCGCCTCGGCGCGGTTTACTTTCCTGGCGGCGGCCCGTAAAATTGCCGCCCGCATGGAAACGGATTACAAGGTGAAGATCGAGGTCTTTGAAGGGCCGCTCGATCTCCTGCTGTATCTGATCAAGCGCGACGAGATCGATATCTACGACATCTCGCTCGAACGGATCACGAGTCAGTACCTCGAATATCTCCAGGCATTCCAGGAATTGAACATCGATATCGCGGGCGAGTTCATCGTGATGGCTGCGAACCTGATCTACCTGAAAAGCCGCAGCCTCCTGCCGGTCGACCAGCAGCCGCCGGATGAAGATGCGGCCGAGGATGATCCGCGCTGGGACCTGATTCGCCAGCTCATCGAATACAAGAAGTTCAAGGAGGCGGCGGCCCAATTGCAGATCCGGGCGCTCGAGCAGGAGCGGGTTTTTGCGCGGACGGGGCTCGCGCCCTCGGATTTCGCCAGCGCGCCTTTGCCGCTGGGAGAGGTCGGAATCTTCCAGTTGATCAATGCGCTCCAAACGGTGATCAAGCGCGTCGAGGCGCGGGAGGATTTACGGGAGGTTTTCGGCGAACACTTCACTGTTTCGGACAAAATCGAGT
>JBBRMO010000131.1:0-6289 GCA_038230815.1 Chthoniobacterales bacterium | reverse complement strand
TTCACCGAGGAGCGGATCAACACCAAGATCAACCAGCTCAGCGGCGGTGAGCGGAGCCGCGTCCTCCTCGCAAAAATTCTCAAGCGCGGCGGCAACGTTCTCATTTTGGACGAGCCGACGAACGATCTCGATCTCGGGACGCTGCGCCTGCTCGAAGAAGCGCTCGTGGCCTTCGGGGGGAGCGTGATCGTGGTGAGCCATGATCGCTATTTTCTCAATCGCGTCTGCACCGCGATCCTCGCCTTCGAAGGTGAAGGGTTGGTTCGATACCACACCGGGAACTACGATTATTATCTGGAGAAACGCGCTGGAGCCGGGATCGCTGATCCCGGCCCCGTCAAGCAAATCTCGGCCGGAGTCACCGACCCCGGTTCCAAAAAAACGAAGCTTCGCAAGTTAAAATGGAAAGAGGAGCGCGAACTGGAAGGAATGGAGGCCGCGATCCTCGCCGCGGAAAACGAAGTCGCCCGGATCGAAGCGCTCTTCGCCGAGCCAGATTTCTACGTAACGCACGCCGCCGAACTGACAATCTTTGAAACGAAGCTGCGTCATGCTCGCGATGAGGTCGCCCGGCTTTATGCGCGCTGGACGGAGCTGGGAGAAGTCGCCGGCCTCTCTGGGTAGCGCCAGAGTCTCGCATGCTGGTTTTGGCGTCTCGCCAAAAACCGTCTTCGGAAAGTCCGCGACTCGCGAAAGCTTTCGGAGTCGCGAACACACGAGACGCGTGCGCTACCCGGAGACCTGATACGGCCGGCCCATCCAGACTTCGGTGCCGGCGGAATAATTGGCGCTGATTATTTCGGCGCTTTTGAACCACCCTCCGGTGCTTCGGAGGATACTGTCGTCGGTTACCTCGATTTCAGCGGGCGCTTGTCGCCACGGCTCGTGCCAAATGCGGAACAGGCGGCGTCGATTTCGCTGGAGCGTAAAAGCGGTGTAGCGCTCGAGCATGAATTCGGTCGTGGACCCGATCTCAGACGGCTGGAAACAGGAATCGCGGATTTTACCCTCATAAAGCAAACGTCCTTCTTTTGCTTCTACGGATCCACGAAGGGCGGAACCGTCTGTCGAATGTTGGTAACGCAGCCGGCCATAACGATAGGGCAAACCAAAACTTCGCGGACCCAGGAAAACGCTCAGGCGGTTTGGAAGCCATTCAGCCAGGAAGAATATCCCCGGCTCGCCCCGATGGCGCACGTAGGTGCGGACATTAAGAAACTCGTGGGTCGCGATCGGTTTCAAAACCCATTCGCTGATTTTTCCTCCGTTTCGGGGCCGCATTCTCACCAAAGTGAAGGCGACGATGCTGACAAAAGCCTGACCACCGCGCAGATCGAGTTCGAACGGAACCTCGCGCTGCAAGGCCACAGGATCGGCCGCGTAATTGATAAACACGGCGCGGTCCCAGCGCGCCAAAAAAAGCGGCTCTCCGAATTTCGAAAGCAGTCTTTGCCGACCCGCTTCACTTAAGTAACGGGTGGGAGTCGGTGGCGCCAACGTTGGGGCGTCAGGGGCAGAGATCGGCGAGCGCACGGCGAAGATCGGGAAATTCGAAATGGAATCCGCTTTCCAGAAATCGCCTGGGCCGGCAGCGGCGCCCCGTGAGCGCCAAACTGGGTTCCGTTCCCATGAAGAACGCGCCGATCCGCGTCGCCCACGCTGGAACCGGGGGACTCCACGGACGGTGCAGCGCGTGCCGCAGTTCGCGCATGAATTCGGCGTTGGTCACCGGGTTGGGGCCGGTGGCGTTGAAGACGCCAGGAAGATCGCTGCGCTCGATCGCTTCGACCAACATCCTCGTCAGATCGGCGACGTGAATCCAGCTACTGTATTGGCGTCCATGACCCACGCTCCCGCCGAGGTAAAACCGGGTGAGCCGCGCCAGGACCGGCAGGGCGCCTTGGTCGGCATCAAGAACGATGCCGATTCGCATGATGACTTTACGCAAACCTGGCGAATCGATTTTCTCAAATTCAGCTTCCCAGCGTTTGCAAACTTCCTCGGAAAATCCGTCGGCGTGGGGCGCGTCCTCGTCACACCAGCGATCGCCGGGATCGCCGTAGATCGCGAGAGAGCTCGCCTGGACAAAAGCGTCGGGTGGCTGCGCGCATCGCTTGATGGCCTCGCCGAGAACGCGCACCGAATCCACCCGAGAGTCCATGATGGCGCGGCGATTTTCGGGCGTATGGCGGCAGTTCACGCTCCGGCCCGTGAGATTTACGAGTGCCTGGGCGCCGTCGATCGAATCAGCCCATGGGCCGACCGTCTTGCCGTCCCACTGTAATTGCCGAAGGTCGTTCGATTCCCGAGAAGCGCTCCGGCTCAGGATAATGACTTCGTAGCCTTTGCTCAGCAAGGCACGGGTGAGTGCCTGGCCGAGAAATCCGGAACCGCCGGCAACGACGATACGGCGTTTCATATTTGCCGGCTCCGAACCGGACACGTCCCGTTCTCACACGAACGTCGCGTGGCGATTTCGCGATAAATTCTGCGGAGCGCAAATTTTGCCCCGGGAAGCCCGGCGAACCAGCGGAGCGGTTTCCCCCACCAGACAAATCCGGCCAGGAAGACAACGGCCTCAGCGCCACCCAGGTCGCGTCCGTCGTTCGTCCAAACGCGCATTTCCGAGGGGCGGTCGTCGCGTTTAAGGCTGGTTGCCGCTGCGATCCAGGGGGTTTGCAGCGGCGAAAACGCGAATCCGCGCGATTCGTAGACAGGTTGGAAGCGAGCAACCAGATTCCGACAGAATCGGCACTCGCCGTCGTAGAGAATCCAGCCGCGGGCCGGTAAACTGTTTTCAGAAGCGTTCATAATCTCAGGCTTTATTCACCCCGAGGAGTTTGAACGCTTTTTCACCAAGCTTCGCCAGTTTCAGCACCGCCGGGGTAGGGAGCTTCTCCATCTGATCGTAAGCGCTGGTCGCGATCTCGAAAAACTTCATAAGCTCCGAGAGGCGTTCGCGGGTGTAGGCAGGGGCCGCCTTGGGCCTGCTTGATTCCTCGAGGCAGTCCCGGAGGACGCGGAGGGTCGGCTCGATCTCACGTTTCTTTCGTTCGCGGGCGATGATCCGGAACATGGCGAAGACATCTTTTATCGACTCAAAGTGGTCGCGCCGGTCGCCCATGACATGGACGATGCGGACGATGCCCCAGTTCTGAAGTTCGCGCAGGCTTGTGCTGATATTGGAGCGGGCGACCCCGAGGGTCTGGGCGATCTGGTCGGCCGGGAGGGGTTTCTCGGAGAGGAAAAGGAGGGCGTGGACCTGGGCGACGGTTCGGTTGATCCCCCAGCGGGTGCCCATTTCGCCCCAATGCAGGATGAATTTCTGGGCGACGAGGGGCAGGTCTTTCATAGTGATCAGTTTGTTCTGTCTAAACAGAAAGTATAGAAAAATGGGCGACGAGCAAGGAAAAGTTCGCGATTTGGTTTTTGGAAAATGCCGCGAAAATATTGTTGCGGCCTCGGGAATCGTTCCTATATTGCCCGCTCTCCGCATCAGGGCGTGGGGAAGTGCGCGGGAAGAAGGACGCGCCGGCCTGTGCGGTTTTTTTGTCGCCCGGATATGACGATCGGGCGGCTTTTAATTTAACGAAGATGCCAACAATTAATCAGCTCATTCGCAAGGGACGAAAGAAGGTTTCGGTGAAATCCAAGTCACCAGCCCTGAAGAATTGTCCCCAGCGCCGCGGCGTTTGCACGCAGGTCATGACCCGCACGCCGAAGAAGCCGAATTCCGCTCTCCGAAAAGTAGCGAAAGTGCGGTTGACGAATGGCCAGGAAGTGATTGCCTACATCCCCGGCGAAGGGCACAACCTGCAGGAGCATTCGATCGTGCTGGTGCGGGGCGGACGGGTGAAGGATTTGCCGGGCGTGCGCTACCACATTGTCCGGGGAACGCTCGACAGCCTCGGAGTGGATGGGCGCCGCCGGAGTCGATCCAAATATGGCGCCAAGCGACCGAAGGCCGGCGGTGATGCCGCGGCCAAAGTAGGCGGTAAGAAGAAGTAGATTTTAGAAACCTGAAAACAGCAACCCATGTCTCGCCGGCGGAAAGTTTACAAAAAAGAGGAGAAGCTCGACTCGCGTTACGGGAGTCCGGCGGTCGCGCGCCTTATTTCCACTGTCATGAAACGGGGCAAGAAGTCGCTCGCGGAACGGATTGTTTACACCGCGATCGATAAATCGCGCGAAGGTTCTGACGCGGTTGATCCGCTCGAGATCGTCAACAAGGCGCTGGAGAATGTGCGTCCTCGCCTTGAAGTGAAATCACGCCGGGTCGGTGGCGCCACCTACCAGGTGCCGATGGAAGTCACTCCCGCACGTCAGGTTTCTCTCGCGATGCGCTGGATTGTCCAATATGCCGATAACCGTCGTGGCATGCCGATGGCCGAGGCCCTCGCCGCCGAACTAAAAGACGCCGCCTCCGGCCAGGGGAACGCGATCAAGAAGCGCGACGACACCCATAAGATGGCCCAGGCGAACCGCGCCTTCGCCCATTTCCGCTGGTAACCAATTTTCGTCATGCCTGCCACGCTCGAAGAAAAATCCGCCAAGACGACGAATCCTAATTCGCCGGACCGGAAGTATCCGCTCGAGCGGACCCGCAACATCGGCATTGCCGCGCACATCGACGCGGGCAAAACGACGCTGACGGAACGCATTCTTTTTTATACCGGCATGATCCACAAGATCGGTGAAGTGCATGAAGGCACGACCGTGACGGACTGGATGGAGCAGGAACGCGAGCGCGGAATCACGATTACTTCCGCGGCCACGACCTGCGCCTGGATGCAGAAAAAAGAAGAGGGTGTTTTCAAGGCTTTCGAAGGCATCAAGATGCGCGTGAACATCATCGACACGCCCGGCCACGTCGATTTCACGGCCGAAGTGGAGCGTTCGCTCCGCGTTCTGGACGGCGCGATTGCCGTCTTTGATGCCGTCGCCGGAGTCCAGCCCCAATCCGAGACGGTCTGGCGTCAGGCGAACAAGTATCTCGTTCCCCGGATCGCCTTCATTAATAAGATGGACCGCGTCGGTGCAGACTTCGACATGTCGATCGATTCGATGCGGAAGAAGCTGGGCGCCAACGCCTGGCCGATTCTCCTCCCGCTCGGCAAGGAAGATTATCTCAAGGGCCAGCTCGATGTGGTCAATCGCAAGGCGGTTTTCTATCTCGACGACGATTCGATGGGTTCGATCTACGAAGTGCGCGAGATTCCCGAGGAGAACAAGGCGCAGGTCGACAAAGCCTACGCCGACCTGGTGGAGGCCATCTCAAATATCGATGACGAGATTGCCGAAGCGGTGCTGGAGGAAAAGCCGGTTACGCCGCAAATGTTGAAGGCCGGGATTCGGCGGCAGACGATCGCGAATAAATTCGTACCCGTGGTCGGGGGTTCTGCGTTCAAGAATAAGGGAGTGCAGTATCTTGTCGACGCCGTCGTCGATTATCTGCCCGGCCCGCTCGATATTCCACCCGCGGTTGGAATGGAGCCCGACACCCATGAGAAGATGGACGCTCCCACGGACGACAATGGGAGATTTTGCTCCCTCGCTTTCAAACTCTGGAGTGACCCGTTTGTCGGGAAACTGGTTTTCTTTCGCGTCTATTCCGGATCGCTCAGCAAGGGCGACAATGTTTACAATCCGCGCACAAACAAGCGTGAGCGGATCAGCCGCTTGATTCAGATCCAAGCCGATAAGCGCGAGGATATCGAAACCTGCTATTCGGGCGACATCGCCGCGATTGTTGGGATCAAGAATATCACAACGGGCGACACTCTCTGCGACGAGGATTTTCCAATCCTTCTCGAGCCACCTTCCTTCCCTGACCCGGTTATTTCAATGGCGATCGAGCCGAAGACAAAGCAGGATCAGGAGAAGATGGGCGTCGCGCTCCAGCGGCTCTCCGAGGAGGATCCTACGTTCAAGGTTTTCACCCACGAAGACACGGGCCAGACCATCATTGCGGGTATGGGCGAACTCCACCTCGAGATCATCCGCGACCGCATGCTCCGAGAATTCAAGGTCGACGCGAACGCGGGCAAGCCTCAGATCGCCTATCGCGAAACCATTACCGCGCCGGCAGATGGCGAGGGCAAGCTGATCAAGCAATCCGGCGGCCGCGGTCAGTATGGCCATGTCATCGTCAAAGTGCAGCCGAACGAACGCGGCAAAGGCATCACCCTTGAGAACAGAGTCGTTGGCGGCAATATCCCGAAGGAATACATCCCTGCCTGCAAGAAGGGGATCGAAGAAGCGATGCTCAATGGCGTAGTCGGCGGCTACG
>JBBRMO010000130.1:0-6334 GCA_038230815.1 Chthoniobacterales bacterium | reverse complement strand
TGAGACGTAACCGATTGCCGGACGCGCGACGCCTTGTTCTGTTTTTCGAGCTGCGACTGACATTCGACGGTGAAGCGGGCAAACGGGATCGCTTCCAGCCGCGCATGCGAGATCGGTTTGCCAGACATCTCGCAAACGCCGTAAGTGCCGAGCTCGATGCGTTTCAGCGCCTGATCGATCTCATACAGAGCGTCCTGTTCCTGGGAGAGAAGGCTGAGGGCAAAATCGCGGTCGTAGGCGTCGCTCCCGGCATCGGCCTGATGCATGCCGAACGCCGAAGCTTCGCTGCCTTCGGCGCGAGAACGGAGATTGTCTTTCGCGACCCCGGCCATGGAATCAACCATGGCGTCGCGCAATTGCAGGAGCTTGTCCTTCTGTCCGCGCACAAACGGATCGAGCTTCTTCTGCTTGTGATTCTTCGGGGTGAGGACTTCATGCCTGGCGTTCTCAGAAGCGAAAGTTTTTTTGGCGCCATTAGCCTTCGGAGACTTACCCGCGTGGACCGCGACCTTCCCGGAGGCTTGGACGGCCGGTTTTTTTGCCGCGGCGCCAGCCTTACTGGCCGGTTTCGACGATTTGACCGGCGCTTTCGTCATTTTTGGGCGCGACGGTTTCTTCGCCGGGTTTTTGGACTTCGCAGGCGGTTTGGAATTCTTTTTCTTCGCGGAACTGGCCATATTTTGGGAGACGCCCTTGGTTTGCCGGGCGCGAGCGGAGGCTTACTTAAGAGCATTTGAGGCGGGGCGCAAGGGGAGATTTCCCCTCTAAAGGCGAGCGAAAAAAGCTCTATTCCGCAGGGTTTTTAGGAACTGGCGCTGGAATAATGCCGCAGGGCGAATCGCCAAAATACGCGGGAGAGGGAAAACGCAATCGAGCCCGCGATTACGAGGTGCAACATCAGCCACGCCGGTTGGTCGAGCGGTTTGATCAGGAGCCGCGCCGGAATGTTGGCCACGATCACGACCGGGATGATCCAGCCGAAGATGAAGCGAAAAAGTCTCGGGAAGATCGCGTCGGGATAGCGCGCGATATGGAGAAAATTGAAGTAGCCGTAGACGAGGCCCTGCGCCCGGACGATCCAGAAACTGACCGCGGCCAGGGTCAGCATGATGGAGTAGTGAATGGCAACGCCAAAGCAAATAGCCACGAGATAAAGCGCGATCATCCCGGGACTGGGCGTGACGTGCAATTTGGTCAGGGCGACGATAACGACGATACCACCCAGGATCGCGTTCAAGACGCTGTCGAGGCCGAATTGTTTCGTGGAAACGGCGAACTGGCTGTCGATCGGCAGAACCAGGAGCGAATCGAGCCGCCCGGTGCGCACCAGCTCCGGGACGTTCGAGACGTTGACGAAGAAAAAAGCCTGGAATAATTGCGCGATCATCTGGTGCGTCCCCACCAGGAGGATCACTTCCCATTTGGACCAATCGCCGATCCGATCGACCTGTCCGAATATGATGCTGAAGAAAACGATCTGCCCGCAGAACCAGAGGACTTCGACGATCATCCACAGGATGAAATTGATCTTGAAGCTCAATTCGCGAATGAGCGAGTTCCGCAGCATGATTCCCCAGATCTCGAGGTAGCGGCGCATGGTGAGGAACGCTGGCGGCACCGCGTGCGAATATCAATGGTGGATCGCGCGTCCCGTCACGCGATGTTTTTGTCGTCCTGGCGCTTCCAGCATTTCCCGGCCTCGAGCGGCGGACCGGGTGATTCCCCACAACTTCGGACGGCCTCGTCGGTTGTAATAACCTCAACCCAGATCATCATTCTCCCTGGACCTAGCGATGTTTAGACGCCCGATAATCCTCATTGTTGCCGCGATCGTGCTCATCGCGGCGGCGTTCCTGGTGCGCCGGTGCACGAGAAGCTCGGGCGCGACCTATCAAACCACGCCGGTGACCCGCGGACCAATTACCCAGGCAGTTACCGCCACCGGCACTCTAAATCCGGTTCAGAACGTCCAGGTCGGCAGCCAGGTTTCAGGCAACATTCAAAAGCTCTTCGCCGATTTTAATTCAACCGTGAAAGCGGGGCAGGTAATCGCGCAGATCGATCCGGTTGTTTTTCAGGCCAACGTCAATCAAGCAGAGGGCGATGTGGCGAATGCACAAGCGGCCCTCGAACTCGCGCGGCTCAACGAGGCTCGCACCCGGGCGCTCGTGGCGAAACAGAACTCCGCCCAGTCCGATCTCGACCAGGCGACCGCGAACCTGCACCAGGCCGAAGCCAATGTGAAAATCAAGGAAGGCGCGCTCGAAAAAGCCAAGGCCGACCTGGACCATTGCACGATCACGTCACCGATCGATGGCATCGTCATTTCGCGAAATGTGGATGTGGGCCAGACGGTGGCCGCCAGCCTGCAGGCGCCCATCATTTTCGCGATCGCGAACGACCTCTCGAAAATGCAGATCGACGCGAACGTGGCCGAGGCGGATGTGGGTGGGGTCGCGGTCGATCAGGAGGTGGACTTTACGGTCGACGCCTTCCCGACGCGGACATTTCAAGGAAAGGTCGTGCAGGTGCGGAACGCGCCGATCACCGTGCAAAACGTGGTTACCTACGACACCGTGATTGGGGTCAGCAATCCGGACCAGAAACTAAAGCCTGGCATGACCGCGAATGTTTCCATCGTCGCAGCCCATCGCGACGAGACATTGAAGATTCCAAACAGCGCCCTTCGTTTCCGCATGCCGGATCAAACGCCGAGCGCGGCCCCGAAGCGCGACCCGGCATCGAGCCCGCGGGGGCCGGGAAACAAGCCTGGGGGGAACCGGCCGGAACGGCGGGTGGAACGCATTGTGTATATCCAGGCTGCCGGAGGTTCGAAGCCTACGGCGGTGACGATCAAGACCGGGATTAGCGACGGTGTGGCGACCGAAGTCCTGGAAGGTTTAAAGGAGGGGGATCGCGTCGTCACCAGCATGACGGAGAGCGGCGCAGCCTCGACGCCTTCGAACAATCCGTTTAGCGGTGGCCAGCGGCGATTCTAAGGTGATTATCATGGCCGATTCGCCTGATGTGGTGGCCGTTCGCCTCGAGGATGTCCGGAAAACATACCTGACCGGCGAAGTGGAGGTTCAAGCGGTCCGGGGGATTTCCATTGAGATCGGTCATGGGGAATTCGTCGCGCTGATGGGCTCCAGCGGTTCCGGCAAATCGACCCTGATGAACATTCTCGGCTGCCTCGACCGGCCGACCGCCGGACGTTACTTTCTAGATGGCGATGATGTGTCGTCGTTGAGCCGCGACGAACTGGCGGACGTGCGGAATCGCAAACTGGGCTTTGTCTTCCAAAATTTTAATCTCCTCTCGCGCACTTCAGCTTTGGAAAATGTCGAGCTGCCGTTGCTCTATTCCGAGGTCCCGCTCACGAGCGGGCAATTGCGCGAGAAGGCGGAACAGGTGCTGGCGTCGGTCGGCCTGGAGGGACGTGGCGATCACACCCCGAGCCAGCTTTCCGGCGGCCAGCAGCAGCGGGTCGCGATTGCGCGCGCGCTGATCAACGACCCGGAAGTGCTTTTGGCCGATGAGCCGACCGGCAACCTCGACAGCCGAACGAGCGTCGAAGTGATGGAAATTTTCCAGGCGCTGAACAGCAGAGGAATCACGATCATCATGGTGACGCACGAGCCCGATATCGCGTCCTATGCCCGGCGCAATATTGTGATGAAGGATGGTCTGGTGCGTGACGACATCGTGGTTCAGAATCGTTTCGACGCCACGGCCGAACTGGAAAGAATGGCCGCGGGTGAAGCATTGGCGGCCGTATGACTCCGAAGAATTTTACCCGTCGGCTCCGGCTCTTATCGACCTTCAAGATCGCGGCTCGCGCGTTGCGGCGAAATAAATTGCGCTCCGCCCTGACGGCGTTGGGCATTATTATTGGAGTCGGTGCGGTCATCGCGATGGTGAGCATCGGCAATGGGGCCAAAGCTCAGGTCGAGGCGCAGATCGCCGGCCTCGGTGAGAACGTCATTCTGATTTTTTCCGGGAGCACCACGGCTAGCGGCATTCGGACCGGCTGGGGCGGCGCCGGCACGCTGAAGATTGAAGATGCGGAAGCCATCCGCCGGGAGGTGCCGTCGGTGACACTGGTGAGCGAGGAAGTGGTTTCGACTGCCCAGGTGATGGCCGGCAACCAAAACTGGTTCACGCGCATCTACGGCGAGTCGGCCGAGTACTTCGACCTGCGGCAATGGGCGTTGGCGGATGGCGCGCCCTTTACCAGCCAGGATGTCCGGAGCGCCAATAAAGTCTGTGTGATCGGCCGCACCACCGCGACCCAGATTTTTGGCAGCGAAGATGTCGTCGGCCAGGTGTTGCGCGTGAAGAACGTGCCGTTTCAGATCACGGGAGTGCTGACTCCGAAAGGCTTGAGTTCACAGGGAACGGACCAGGACGACATCGTGATCATGCCTTACACCAGCGCGATGAAACGCGTTCTCGGGGGTGGGACCACATTGCGGAATATCAACGCGCAGGTTGCCAGCCCTCGGGATCTCGTGCCGGCGCAAAAGCAGATCATCGCCTTGCTCCGCCAGCGCCATAACATCCGGGAGGGAAGGGACGACGATTTTACCGTGAGAAATCAAGAGGAAATTGCCGCGGCCCAGACGGCGACGACGGAAACGATGACCGCGTTGCTTGCCGGCGTCGCTGTCATTTCGCTCATTGTCGGAGGCATCGGGATCATGAACATCATGTTGGTGAGCGTGACCGAGCGGACGCGAGAGATCGGCACGCGAATGGCCGTGGGCGCGCACGGGCGTGACATTCTCACCCAATTCCTGATCGAAGCGATCTCGCTCAGCGCGGTTGGGGGAATCATCGGAATCGTTCTCGGGATCGTCGCGGCGAAAGTCCTCGCTGCCGTGAAGAACTGGCCATCTCTGATCTCGCCAACTTCGATCGTGGCCGCGTTTCTTGTGAGCGCCGCGGTCGGTGTCTTTTTCGGATTTTATCCCGCGCGGAAGGCGGCCCAGCTCGATCCGATCGACGCCCTTCGTTACGAGTAGTTGCCATTTATTAGGAGGGAGGGCGAGCTGCTGTAGGTCCGACTTCTACGCCAAATGAAAATAGGACGTGCGGGAGGCAGGTCCCTCCGCCGGACCACTACAACTTCAGCTCACGGATGCGGCGCGAAGGCACCCACTCATCCCACTTCGCATCGTAATCGGTGTAATGGATCAGGTGGACGCCGTCCTTCGCCTGCAAAA
Source organism: Chthoniobacterales bacterium (assembly GCA_038230815.1). Taxonomy (GTDB): domain Bacteria; phylum Verrucomicrobiota; class Verrucomicrobiia; order Chthoniobacterales; family UBA10450; genus AV80. Next base: position 1,109 of record JBBRMO010000130.1, on the reverse strand, counting down.
TCGTCGCCGGATACCAGCGTTTATTCCAAAGCACTTCCACTCTGGTGCCGGTCGCGTAACGCACCTGCTTGATCGTCTCGAGATCGTCCGGGGCGACCCAGAGATCTTCATCGTCTTCGTAACCAATGAAGTGAACCTTCAGTTTTTCGCCGCGCGCTTCAATGATTCGGCAGGCGTACCAATCACCGTTGCTGTCGCGTGCTTTTGCCCGCTCGCCGATTCTCGGGTTTGCGAGCGGTTTTGCCGGCGCCAGCACCATCTCGGCGTCGAATCCCTTCGTATGCGCGAAAGTGGAACGCTGTTCCTCCGCCGCATTCATGTCGGCCTCAACGTGCGTGGCAAATTCGGAAAGAGTGACGGCGCCGTCGTGATTCAGGTCCACGAAAGAAATGCCGCGGAGCGCGTCGAGGAGCGCTTCGGTGAAGGTCCAATGTTCGGTGGACGATTCGCTGGCTGCTGATGAAGTCACCGCGGCATAGGCCGGGCCTTTCGATTGCCGGGTGATGGCAAGCCCGGCCTGGCCGGAATAGCAACAATCGATCAGCCAAAGAACCCGGCTGCACTTACTCCCGTTGATTTTTTGGGGGATCGAGTTAACCGACCAGCCATCGACATTATCATCTCCCGCGTCGTAGGAAGCGAGGTAGACGTCGTTGCCGTCATCCGATTTCGATCCGTGACCGGCGTAGTAAACGATGAGGAAATCGTCCGGGTGCAGTTTCTTTAATTGCTCCGTGAACGCGTTGTCGATCTGCTGCTGGGTCGCTTGTTTGTCCTGGAGATAAACGACCTGTGACTCTGGCACACCGCTCTGCTTGAAGAAATCGACCAGGGTGTTGTCGCGCCGGTTTTTCACCGGGAACGAGCCGAACGTTTCCGAGTGTTTCCAGCTCAGAACTCCGACAACGAAGACCCAGGTTTTTTGCGGCTGCCAGCCGAGCTCCCTGGCGGCAAGTCGGTTCGGAAGCAATTGCAGGAGCAAAACAGCAAAGAACAGGCGCGCGATCGAAATTTTCATCTGCGATAACAAACTAATGCAAGGGGAGCGCAGGTCATATTCCTTCCGAGATCAGCGCTTAACTTTTCTTACCGCGAAGAAGGCTCCCGGC
>JBBRMO010000129.1:0-6344 GCA_038230815.1 Chthoniobacterales bacterium | reverse complement strand
GATGGCTCACGCTGAACCAACGCCGCGCCGCCGGGTTTTTGTCTAACCCGCCCGGCGCGACAGAAGCAAACAGGATGGTGGCGAATAATCGCAACGGAGTTCTCCGGAACTGCGTTGGCGGTCAGGCGCGTTGGTTCGTGTCGGCAGATTGCCCTATCGAAGTCGTGTGCACCACGGTCAGTGGTAACTCGATCGGCTGCTTCGCCATTTGCCAGATCGAGAAGAGAGCGCTCAGGACGACCGCAAAATAAACGGCCCCTTCAAAAATGCTGCGTTCCTTTTCTTCGGAACGAACCAGAAGCGCGTAGGTCGACTCGAATCCTTCGGCGGAGAGAGTATTGTTTTTCATAGGGTTGATTTGATTCGCGTTCATCCCTATTGCAAAGGCCGTGCCAAGGCCAGATGCAGAGTTTTAAGTAGTTGAAAACAAGAGATTTGTACGGATCGACCTAACGCAACGTCCGTCAGATACAGTCTCGTGCTCGGGATTGGACGTTCCGAATTCGGGACGATAAAATCCGAGGAAAAAAACAGAGGCGCAGGAGACGAACCCCCTGCGCCTCACGTAAACGACCAGCCGGATTACATGTAGTTCAACGCGCCGCACCGCCAGCACGTGAACCAGCTCCAATTGGCGTGGACATAGTTTCCCGCGCCATCATTCCAGCAGGTGTAGAGCTGATGGCGGCGGCGACCGCCCGCTTCACTCTCATCCCCTTTTTCCGTTCCACTTCCGCCCTCTTTATCCGGTTTTTGACCTGATTTTTCGTCAGCCATAATATTTCCTCTCTTTGTTGGTTAGTGTTTGCCTGCCACACCATTGCGTGTGACGGCGGGTCGCCAGTTATGCCGGTTTCCGGCAGGAGAGGCAAGCCCTCAGTCAGTTCGCAATCATGTAGTGGAGGGCAGACGTTCGGACTCCGGCGAATTTCGAAATTGTTCGCGCTCGCGAACGGTTTTTTCGAAGGCTGAATGTTTCTCCGGTACGATCTGCCCTGGGAATTTGGCGGCGGATCGCCCCCGTTGTGCCGGCTAATCGAGCCGGGCAGTTTTGTTTCATCCATTCCGACCGACCGACGCCTTCAGAAAAATCTCCGCTTGTTTTGTTTCCCGGTTGCAGTTGAAAGTGAGGCTCGGCCCCAATCCAAATCAACCAAAGCATTATGAAACGCACCAGTATCCTCGTCTCCGCCCTCGCCCTCCTGGCGTTTGGCGTTTCCGTCCGGGCCGACCTTTCCCTTCCTGATGTCAGCCAACTCGCGGTCACCATGCAACGTGTCGGTTTGACCGACATCAAGATCACCTATCACCGGCCTCTCGTGAACGGCCGGAAAATCTGGGGCGCTCTCGTCCCCCTCGGCGAGGTTTGGCGCGCCGGGGCGAACGAAAACACCACGATCGAATTCGGCGATCCCGTTTCGGTGGAGGGGCAACCCCTGGCGAAGGGCACCTACGGTTTGCACATGATCCCGACCGCCGACACCTGGACAGTGATTTTTTCCAAAATGTCGACGGCGTGGGGCAGCTACACCTACAGCCAGGCGGAGGATGCGTTGCGTGTGACCGTGACACCGCGGCCTGCCGAAATGGAAGAAGCGCTCGAGTACGAATTTGAGGACCTGAAGCCTGAGTCCGCGACCGTGACGTTGAAGTGGGAGAAACTGGCGGTGCCGTTCAAGGTCGCGGTCACCGACGACGCGACCCTGCTGAACATTCGCGGCCAAATGCGCGGTCGCGCCCAGTACGAATGGCAGGCGCCAAACCAGGCCGCGCAATTCTGCCTGACCAGGAAGATCAACCTCGATGAGGCGTTGAAATGGGTAAACCTCTCGATCCAGAACGAGGAACGCTTCGAGAATCTGACGACCAAGTCCGAACTGGAGAAGGCGATGAACAAACCCGACGACGCCAAAAAAACCTGGGAGCGGGCGATCGCCAAGACGACGCCGGTCGGGCTCTATTCCTACGGCCGCCGCCTCCAATCTGAGAAACGTGATCCCGACGCCATGGAGATTTTCAAGGACGTCGCCAGGCGCTATCCGGAAACTCCCTTTGGTCTTTTATCGAGTGCGCGCATCAAATCCGCCGCGGGTGATTTTGCCAGCGCCGCCGAGGATGCGAAGAAAGCCCAGGCCATCGCGATTTCCGACGGGCAAAAGGCGAGCATCAAGGCATTGGTTGACCGGCTCCAGGCGAAGCAGGACATCAACAAGTAGCGTCGCTGTTTGAAACGGTCGCGAAGGGGCAATGTGCTCATGGGGAAGGAGACGGCCATTGGCAATATTGGCCGTGGAATTCTTTTTTTTCTGTTCTTAAACGCCGCGATGCTGCACGCCGCCGAACCGACCCCGCGGATTTTTCCGCAGCCGATGAACGCCGCCGAGATTCAACTCGGCCTGCAAAAGCTGAGCGTTCTCGGCCGCGTCCTCTATATCGCGGCCCATCCCGATGATGAGAACACCAACCTGATCGCGCTTTGGGCCAACGGCTCGCTCTACCAGACCGCATATTTGTCAGCCACCCGCGGTGATGGCGGCCAGAATTTAATCGGCCCGGAACTCGGCGAGCGTCTTGGAGTGATTCGCACCCACGAACTTCTCGCGGCCCGGCGGATTGATCACGGCCAGCAATTTTTCACCCGCGCCGTCGATTTCGGTTTTTCGAAGAGCGCCGCCGAAACCCTGCGAATCTGGGACCGTGACAAAATTCTATCCGATATGGTCTGGACGATTCGGAAATGGAAACCGGACGTAATCGTCACCCGTTTCAGTCCGGACGACGATAAGACGCACGGCCACCACACGGCATCTGCGATCCTGGCTCGCGAAGCCTTCCAGGCCGCGGGCGATCCGAAGCGTTTTCCGGAACAGCTCACCTCCGTCGAGGTTTGGAAACCGACCCGAATTGTCTGGAACACTTCGCCGTTCTTTTTCCAGAACCGGAATCTTCCATTCGATCCCACTGGCCTGACATCACTTGAGGCCGGTGGCTTCAGTCCTCTTCTTGGCAAGGCGTTCACGGAAATCGCCGCCGCCAGTTTGAGCATGCACAAAAGCCAGGGCGTCGGCAGTCCACCCCGTCGCGGCGCGCGGAAAGAATATTTTAAACTCCTGGACGGCGCGCCAATGACGAACGGCCTGTTTGATGGGATCGATACCACCTGGGGTCGCGTGTCGAAATCGAAAGCGATCGCCGAAAAGATGGGGCAACTTCTGGCAACATTCCTTCCGGCGGATCCCGCCGCGTCGGTCCCGAAGCTGTTGGAATTGCGGAAGGAGCTGGCGACTCTTGATCAGAAGGATTGGGCGATCGCGAAAAAGGGCGAGATCGATGGCCTGATCGCGGCCTGTCTGGGGCTGCACCTGGAGAGCTCGACGACCGTCGCCGAAGTTTCGGCCGGCCAGACCTTGCCGATTAAGCTCGAGGCGATCAATCGCTCCCATGTGCCGGTCCAATTGCTCGAAGTTCGGACACCGGTTTCGGGACAGAATTTGCGCCTGGACGTCCCGTTGCCCCAGGACCAGTTCGTGGCGAAGGATCTTGCGCCGGCGCTGCCGAAAGAAGTGGCCTCCACCCAACCGTATTGGCTTCGGAAGCCGGCCAAACTAGGCACGTTCACGGTCGACGATCAGCAGTTGATCGGTCTCGCCGAGAATCCACCTCCGTTTCCAGTGGAAGTTACTCTCCGCGTCGGTGATCAGGACCTCTCCTATTCGATCGACACGAAATATCGCACCGTCGACCCGATCGCGGGGGAGGTGCGGCAGGCGCTGGTTATCGCGCCGCCGGTTTTCGCGAATTTGCAGAATTCCGTTTTCGTTTTTGGCGACGACAAACCGAAGTCGATCCAGGTCCGGGTGGCGGCTTCCACCGGGGCGGTTAGCGGCCAGTTGCGTCTCGAAGCGCCCAAAGGATGGCGGATTGAGCCCGCTTCAGTTCCCGTGGAATTGAAGGCCGCTGACGTCGAATCCTTCGCGGATTTTACGATTCATCCGCCGCAGAATCCGGGCGAGGGGACATTGCGCGCGATAGTGAACGTGGCGGGCCGTGATTACGGATTCGCGCGCGAACGCATTTCCTATCAGCACATCGGTGTCCAGATTCTGATGCCGCCTGCCGAGGCGAAAATTGTGCGGGCCGATATCAGGAAAAAAGGCGAGTTGATTGGTTACATCCCCGGTGCCGGCGACGACATTCCGCAAAGCCTCCAGCAGATCGGCTACAACGTGAAGGTGCTCGGTGGGTCCGAGATCACGGCTGAAAACCTGAAACGTTTTGACGCCGTCGTGCTCGGAATTCGCGTTTACAATACCCAGGAGCGGATTATTGCCTGGCAGACGGAATTACAGGCCTACGTGAAGGCGGGCGGCGTGGTTGTCGCGCAATATAACACGACCGCCGACCTGAAAACGAAGGAGATCGGTCCCTTCCCTTTCGAAATCTCACGTGACCGGGTCACGGACGAAACGGCGGACATTCGCATCCTCGCGCCCGATCATCCGGCGTTAAACACGCCGAACAAAATCAGGGCCGACGATTTCAAAGGCTGGGTCCAGGAGCGCGGGCTTTATTTTCCGAACAAATGGGACGCGAATTGGAGAGCGCTCCTCTCCTGTAACGATCCCGGCGAAAAACCGCTCGATGGAGGTTTGCTCATCGCGAAGTCGGGCCAGGGTTACTTCGTCTACACCAGCTTCAGCTTTTTCCGGCAATTGCCCGCCGGCGTCCCCGGTGCCTATCGCCTCTTCGCGAACCTCGTCTCGCTCCGCGACGCGAAATGAACCGCGACGAATGGCGCCTCTTCTGTAGCCGCTTCGTTGCGCGGAGCGTCAGGATTGGAGGGCGTCTTTGTCCGACGCCCGGCCGGCTCCAGAGGAAATAAAATGAGCACCCACGATCACCCGCCATTCTTTTCGACCTGGCGGAAGGCCTACTGGTTTGCGATCGCGCTTTTTGCCGTGGAAGTCGCGCTGCTCTACGCCTTCACGCTCCGGTTTTCGTGAACCGGTTCGATTACATCGTCCTCTTCGCGACGATCCTCGCGATCCCGCTCTACGGACTCTGGCGCACCTACAATCATCCAAACCTTCGCGAGTACCTCAAAGGGGATAAAACAATTCGATGGGGCACCATTGGTCTCTCGGTCCTCGCGACCCAGGCCGGCCCGATCACTTTCCTCTCAATGCCGGGGCAAGCCTACGAAAACGGCATCGGGTTCATCCAAAATTATTTCGGCCAGCCCTTCGCGCTCATCGTGGTCTGCGCGATTTTTGTTCCGATCTATCAGCGGCTGAAGGTTTACACCGCCTACGAATATCTCGGCCAGCGGTTCGACAAAAAGACACGGCTCCTCGGCGCCTTTTTGTTTTTGATCCAGCGCGGAATCGCAGGCGGAATCACGATCTACGCGCCGGCCATCATCCTTTCCGCACTCCTCGGCTGGGATTTGAACCTGACGATCTGGCTCGCGGGTGGCTTCGTCATTGTCTACACCGTCGTCGGCGGCACGAAAATCGTCAGCCTCACCCAGCGCTATCAAATTCTCGTGATCTTCATCGGGATGGCGCTCGCCTTTGGCATCGCCGTCCATCGTTTGCCGGCCGACTTGTCGTTCACCGGTGCGCTCTCCCTTGCCGGCAAAATGGGAAAACTCCAGGCGGTCGATTTTTCGATCGATCCGTCGAAGCGCTACACGTTTTGGTCCGGCATCCTCGGCGGCTTTTTTCTCTCCCTCTCCTATTTCGGCGCCGATCAATCGCAGGTGCAACGCTACCTCGCCGGCGGTTCGTTGCGCGCCAGTCGGATCGGGTTGCTTTTCAATGCCATCGTAAAAGTCCCGCTCCAATTCCTGATCCTGCTCCTCGGGGCGATGGTTTTTCTTTTCTATCAATTCGAAAAGCCGCCCATGTTTTTCAATCAGCCGAGTTACCAGCGCGCGATCGAGCGCGGTTCTGGACCGAAGCTGACCGCGCTTCAATCCCAGTTTGATGAAGTTTTCGAAAAGAAACGCGAGGCTCTCCAGACTCGACCGGCGGATTCCCTTCCCGCATCCCAGGCATGGTCCTCCCAAATTCAGGAACTCGACGCCCGGGCCCGCGCTCTGCGCGACGAGACCAGGAAAATCCTCGACCAGGCCGGCGCCAGCCCGAAAAGCAAGGACTCCGATTACGTCTTCATTACCTTCGTCCTCCAGCACCTTCCGCATGGGGTCGTTGGTTTGCTCGTAGCCGTAATTTTTTGCGCGACCATGTCCGCCACGTCCGCGGTCCTGAACGCGCTCGGCTCCACGACCGCGGTCGATTTTTATCGACTCTTCCGGCCGGGAGGGACCGATCACCATTACG
>JBBRMO010000128.1:0-6385 GCA_038230815.1 Chthoniobacterales bacterium | reverse complement strand
TCGCGCACATTCAGCCCGTCGCCATAGACCGGGAGCGGCTTGTCGGAGAGCGCGTTGATAATCATCAGCGGGATGAGTTTTTCGGGAAACTGGTACGGCCCGTAGTTGTTCGAGCAGCGCGTGATGACGACCTCCAGACCGAAGGTGTGCTGATACGCGAGCGCGAGCAGGTCGGCGCCGGCTTTGCTGGCGGAATAAGGGGAGCTCGGCTCGATCGGCGATTGCTCGATGAATTTTCCGGTTTCGCCCAGCGACCCGTAGACTTCATCGGTTGAGATTTGGATAAAACGCTGGACGCCGTGGCGCCGGGCGCAATCGAGCAGGATGCTGGTGCCGACCACGTTGGTGTGGATGAAATTGAGCGGATCGTTGATGCTGCGATCCACATGCGATTCCGCGGCGAAATTGACGATGGCGTAAAACGAATGCTCCGTCATAAGCGCGTCCATCTGGTCGGTGTTGGCGATATCCGCTTTGAAAAATTCGTAGCGCTCGCCATGTTCCTCCGCGACTCCGTCCAGGTTCGCGAGATTCCCGGCGTAGGTGAGAACATCGACATTACTTACCGAAGCCGGCTTGTAATGTTCCAAAATATACCGAATAAAGTTGCTCCCAATGAAGCCACAGCCACCGGTCACCAATATGCGCATCGCTGCGGGTACTAGCAGCGTCGCCGAGGCCGCGCCAATAATTTCTCCGGAAACCACCGATCGTTGGGAGAATCTCAAACGCCGCGCGGCCGAGACCGATTGGACGCCGTGGATCATCGTTGGCCTCGGCGCGTTCCTCCGTTTTTTCCTGCTCGGGATCAAGCCGCCGCATTTCGATGAGGGCATCAACGGCTGGTTCGTCGACCAGATGGTCAAGACCGGTTTTTACCGCTACGACCCGACGAATTACCATGGCCCGCTTCATTTCTACATTCTCTTTCTTTGCCAGACGCTGTTCGGTCGAAACGTCTGGGCGATCCGACTGCCGGTCGTGCTGGCCAGCATTTTTTCGATCCACCTCACGTTGAAATTCGAGCCGTTCGTCGGGCGCAACGTGAGCCGCCTCGCGGCCCTGGCCATGGCGGTCTCGCCGGGGTTCGTTTTTTACGGCCGCTACTCCATTCACGAAGTCTGGCTGCTTCTTTTCTCCATGCTCTTCATTTTGGGCCTCCTGGGTTTGTGGCAACGGGGAACCGTCAATTATCTTTGGTGCGCCGGGATGGGTCTGGCCGGGATGATCCTCACTAAGGAGACCTATATCATCCATGTCGGGTGTGCCGTGATCGCCGCCTTTGTCACCTGGATTTCGCACAAGATCACCCGGCTACCGGATGCCCGGCGAGCCCGGCAGAGCTGGACTTATATCGACCTGGTCGTGGTAGTGGCTGCGGGTCTGGCGGCGATCATCTTTTTTTATTCCGGCACCTTCCTGAACTGGCCCGGCGTGACAGGTCTGTATAAAACCTTCGACGCCTGGTTCAAGACCGGCAGCCAGGGTGCGGGCCATGAAAAGGATTGGTGGTATTGGCTCATGCTCATCGCGCGCTACGAACAACCGGTGGCGCTGGGACTTATCCTCTGTTCGCTCTGCCAGATGCTCCGGCATGTCGGCTTGCGTTACCTCGCCATTTACGGCGTGGGGACGCTGATCGCTTACAGTATTGTGAAATATAAGACGCCCTGGTGCATTATCAGCATCGTCTGGCCGTTGCTCTTCATTTTCGGCGCAGTTATCTCCCTTGTCCCGGCCAATTTTCGCCGCGGGGCTTATGCGGCTGCGGCCGTCCTTCTCGCAACCTCACTCGGGTTGAGCGTCCGTTTGAATTACTTCCGATGCACTACCGAAACCGAACCCTACGTTTATGTTCAGACTTATAATGATGTCTGGAAACTAACCAAACCGTTGCTTCGGCTGGCCAAAGCCAATCCGACCTACTACCAACTCGTGGGTCATCTTATCAGAACAAGCACCTACCCGCTGCCATGGATGCTCGGAGACTTTACCAAGGTCGGCTACTACGAGCACAACAATATGCCGGACAAGCTCGACGGCGACTTTCTCCTCGTGCAGGAAGACAAGATCCAGGAAGTCGAAGCGAAGCTGCACGACACCTATTTCACGGAGCCGCTGACGATTCGACAATATCAGGATCCCTCCAGACTTTACCTGAGCGCCAGGGTATTCTCTAAACTCTTTCCGGGGCGCGTTCCGGAGTTCACCGGCAAGCCGGCGCACTAATCGCACCTAACCGAACATGAAATGGTTATCGGCTGGGCTGGTTTTTTTTAACACTTCCACCGTTCTTGCCCTTCTCGTGGGGATGATGGCTCGCGGCTTGAGCAAACCGGTGGCGATCTTTGCAATCGGGGCCGGCCTGCTGGCCGCATTTCTGGCTTACCACGTGACAGCCGACGTTCCGCTCCGGGCGCGCACCCCGAAACCTCCGCCTCCACCCCCTCCTCCCGAAACGATGTCCAAGCGCCAGCAACGACGCGAAGAAAGGATCAGGAAAACTCAAGCGATCGATCCTCCTCGCCGGCGATACCGGTCTATTTGGTTCTGGCTCCTCGCTGCCTGTTTCGCCGTCTTTGCCCTGCGCTCCTTTTGCTGGCTCATCTACTGGGATGGGAATGAAGTGAAGGTGCAATCGGTTAACAACCTGGGCGACCTGTCACTTCACCTCACCTACATAAGACATTTCGCCAGCGGAGTTTCGCTCTGGCCGGATAACCCGATAGAGCCGTTCAGCAAACTACGGTATCCCGCCGGGACCGACTTGTTCAACGGGGTTCTTACCTCACTCGGCGTCGATGTGATCCGCGGTCTGGTTTGGACGGCGCTTCTCGCTTCGCTTGCCACCTTCTACGCTCTTTACCGTTGGGCCGGGAATTTCGGAATAGCTGCTTTCCTTTTTAACGGAGGACTGGCCAGCTATCCCGTCCTGCAAACGTGGAGTTTCCAGGACTACCAGGGCGCCAACACCATCGCGTGGAAAAGCATCCCGCTGGCGATGTTCGTTACCCAACGCGGCTTGCTCTACGCGTTTCCAGCTGCGCTTCTTCTGCTTTATCAATGGCGCGCGCGGTTTTTCCCAGACTACGACGAACCCGCGCTGGTTCGGCCTCCGGAGAATGAAACCGAGGCCGTTGCCAGGGTTCCACGACACGCTCCCCTCCCCCTCTGGGTCGAAGTATCGCTCTACGCGACGATGCCACTCTATCACTCCCATACCTTTATCGTGCTTTCGATAGTCCTGGCATTTCTCTTCCTTCTCGGAGGTCGAAGCACGCGAAAACATTCCCTCCTCGTGGTCGGGCTCGCGCTCCTGCCGGCAACTTTTTGCGTCTGGGTCACGACCGATTACTTCCACGCGGGCTCCTTCATCAAGTGGCAACCGGGCTGGGTCCAGCACGCCGGGGACTTTACCATGCCGTTCCTTAAGTTCTGGTTAATGAACTTCGGCGCCTGGGTCCCGTTGGTCATTTTCTTCATTGGAATAACTGGGTTGAGTGTCTGGAAACAGGCAAAGGAGCCGGGTTTTAAAATCTCCGCCACGGTCGCCTTCCTTCTTCCTGCCATCGCGATTTTTCTTCTCGGTTATCTGGTTAAACTGGCGCCGTGGGAGTGGGACAACATCAAGATCATTGTCTGGGCCTACCTCATCATCCTTCCTTTTCTTTGGACCGGTTTGCTCGTGCATTGGCCCACCCATGTCCGCATCCTGGTTTGTATTGCATTATTCGCCTCCGGTTTCGTTACGTTGTTAGGGGGCCTGGCGGCAGGGAAGAATGGCTATGGCATCGCCGATCGCCTCGAGCTCGATAATGTCGGAGTGGCGGTCAAAAAATTGCCGGCGGACGCACGGTTTGCCGGGTTCCCCACCTGGGGTCATCCCGTTCTCCTCCAAGGACGGAAGATGGTGTTAGGCTATCCCGGCCATCTCTGGACCCAGGGCTTCGATTACTCAGCGTCCTTTGACAAATTGAAAGCTCTGATGGAAGGCGCCCCGAACTGGAAGGATCTCGCGCGCCAATTTCACAGCCGCTATTTATTCTGGGGCCGGGAGGAGAAGACCAACTACGCCACGAGCAAGCGTCCCTGGGAGCGCGAATCGACCCTTGTCGCCAGCGGGGAGTGGGGCGCGATTTACGATCTCGAAACGCCGCGGAATCCCAAAACACCGCTGCCCGCTTCAGTTCCGCGCCAATAAACCCGGACCGGATGCCGAGCGCGGTTGCGGATTGAGGATCAACTGCCGCGCCTTCGTTTTTTGCGAAACGAAATAGGGCACGCCGTGGTCCGGGCCAAGCTGACCCTCGCGAAGGAATACGAGCAGCTTCTCGTTGCGATGATTCCGGGAATAAGTCGCAATTTTCTCGGCGGCGAACTGCTCCGCAAGCAAATCAGCTTCGTAGGCGGCGCGGAGCTTCACCTCGCTGACGTGGCGGGAGGAAAATCGCTGCGCGAACCTCTCGAAATCTCCCGGCGGTGCCTCAAATCCTCGCACCATATCTTCGACGCCCAACTCGGCCGGCGGGCGCAACGCGAGAACTTCCGCTCCGGATTTCGCGGCTTCCGTGAAAAAGCCGCGACGCTTTGGATCTTCTTCGGCCGTGAGATCCGAGCCGAGTGCAAACGGGCTCCCATTTCGCCGCAAGGCCTCGAATAATCTCCAGGCTGCGTCCGAGCGGGCACCGAGAGCGACCGCTTCGCTCGGGAAATAGATGATGTCAGCCTCCTCGATAAAGCGGCCAAATTTTTCCTCGCTCCCACTGGATTCAATCGCCGCGTGGCGCGGCAAAGGGGGTTGCCGGGAAAAAAAGGAGCAACCTGAAAAAAAGCCAACGGCGGCGAAAAGGATCGCCCGCCTCCAAATCACAGTTGTCACGCGCTCCGGTGAGGCTGAGCGACGAGCTCCTTCTGCGGCAATCTCGATTCGACGCACCGTGCTCGACGGAACCGCACTCGTGCCCGCCAGCCCGCCGCGAGGATACGGCACCCAATCACGAACGTCCTTCGCCAGGTGACCCCCGAAACTTTCTGCTGGCCCGCCACTCGCGGGCGTTCGCTCGCAGGGACTTCGCAAATCGGTGCACCCAGACGCGCGGCCGCAATTTGGGGCTCGATCGTCCACCCAAAAGTCATTTCTCGGGGCGCAATCGTTTCGAACAACCTCCGATCGATCAGGCGCACTGGCGCCAGATCCTTAAACCAACGACCGGCGAGGAGGCCGCACCAGAGGGCGACAGCGAAATTCGCGATTACATGCGAGACGCGCATGGTGCGCCAGTTGTGCAGCTGGCCCGTCCGCGCCCCGAGCACGAACAGGTATCCCTGCTCGTAAGCATCCACGAGTTTGCGCACATCCTGAGGGTTGCTCGCGCCATCGCCGGCAAAAAAAAGATAGGCCCGCACCGCAGGCACCGCGATTGCGACCAGGTCGATCGCGCTTTGACAACCGTAGCCGTATCCGCGCCGTGGCGTCTCAGCGACCCACACGCCGCGGGCCCGCGCGATCTCCGCCGTTCGATCGGAAGATCCATTGACTCCAACCGCCACGACGAATTTCACCGGATCGAGCGCCATCAAAAGCTCATCGAGCACGAGGCCAAGGCACGCTTCCTCGTTGCAGGCCGGGATTATGATCGCGATCTGGCCTTGAAACATCGATTTTGAATTTGGCACCATGCTGCAGCTACGGAACGATGCGCTATTCCGGCGCGCGCGCAAAGTCCCCGGACACGCTGAGGACGAGTTGGCCTTCCGCGACCATGATTCCGTTCACCTTCGCGGCCACCTTGAACTGGAGGAGCGCATCCGTTGCCGCGATCTTTTCAGCGTGCAGATCGATCCGGTCGCCCGGCCGAACGGCCTGAAGAAACTTCATCGTCCGAATCGCTGAAAGCAGAAACAGCGGCTTTTCCGTTTCCGAACAACCCGAGGCCGCGGCCATCCCCGCCGCCTGGGCAAGTGCTTCGGTGAGGATTACGCCGGGAACAATCGGGTTACCGGGAAAGTGCCCCGCGAACATCGGATCATTCGCCTCGAACGACATCCACGCCTCCACTGATTTACCCGGATCACAGGCAACCACCTCGCGCACGAAAACAAACGGCGGGCGATGGGGAAGACCAAGAAAGTGACGAGTGAAGTGTGACATGGGACGAGTTGCTGCGGCTGCCTTTTGCTCGTCACATGTCACTCGTCACTGTTTTCACCCGTTCACGAAGTAGACAAATTTCCAGCTGCCTTTGACCCGCCGGATGCCCACGCGATAGCCATCGTAGTTGAGTGAGGGATCGGCGAACTGCGGCGGGGCGACCCAGAATTCGCCCTTTTTCGCGAAACGTTCGGTCATGATTCCCTCCAACTCGGGCCAGATATTGTTTTCTTC
>JBBRMO010000127.1:0-6401 GCA_038230815.1 Chthoniobacterales bacterium | reverse complement strand
GCACCGTCGCGGGTGGCACTTCCTGGGCGATGGAGTTTATGACGGCAATCCTAGAGACAGTGCCCAGATCATTGCGAACCTGGAGAAACTCCGGAGGCGTGGTGCGACCCATCTCGTTTTTTACGAGGGCACGCAATGGTGGCTCGATTATTATAAGGAATTCGTCGACCACCTTGCGACTACCGCGACGCTCGTGGAACAAACCCCTGAATTTACGATCTATAGGCTTGAGCCTGCACGACCCTAGCGATGGCGAGGATGCTGCAAACAAGGAGCGGCGGTTTCTAAACCGCCGTTTTGTTTAGGTCGGCGATTTGGAAATCGCCGATCCCTGATTGAAGTTCGATCGCTATGACTGATTGCGAAATTCGCACCACGACGGAAGCCGATGTGCCGGTGATCCTGAGTTTGATTCGGGAGCTGGCGGAATATGAACGCGCGCCCGACGCGGTGGTGGCGACGGAAGCGGGGCTCCGGGAAGTTCTCTTTGGGGCGGGGCGTTCCGCGGAAGTGTTGCTCGCGCGGGCGAAGGGCAAGCCGGTCGGGTTTGCGGTTTATTTCTACAATTTTTCCACCTGGCTGGGCCGGCCGGGACTTTATCTCGAAGATCTATTCGTCAGGCCGGCTGAGCGTGGAAAAGGCTACGGGCGCGCGTTGCTCGAGCGGCTCGCCCAGATCGCGCAGGAGCGCGGCTGCGGGCGAATGGAATGGGCGGTCCTGGATTGGAACGAGCCCGCGATCCAATTTTATCGCAAGCTCGGCGCGGAGCCGATGAATGAGTGGACGGTGTTCCGTTTGACGAAGGATGGGATCGCGAAGCTGGCGGATTCGAAGTCTGCCTGATGGATATTCATGCTCGTGATCCTGCTCCCGCTCCTGATCTGGCGGCTTGATGGAACAGGATCGTGAGTAAGATCAGGATTATGAGCAGGAGCGAAGCTAGAGCTTCGCAAAGGCGCGGACGGGAAAGGTGCCCATCCCTTTCACCTTCACCGGCACCGCGAAAAAACGCGCGCCGCGTTCGGGGACAGCCGCAAGACCGCACAGGTGCTCGACGATCGGAATGCTCGCGCCGAGGAGGGCAGAATGAACCGGGCGGGTGCCGTCGTCGGTCGAATCGATGTTGAACGAATCGATCCCCACGAGGGTGACGCCGGCTTCAACGAGCGATTCCGCAAGGGCGCCGGTAAGATGGGGATGCCCTTCGAAGTATGGATCGGTCCGCCAGTGCTTGTCCCAGCCGGTATGGACGAGGAGCGCTTTGCCTTTCAGATTCGCAAGATCAAGTGGGAGCCGGTCGATCGCGCGATCTCGGCGATCGATTACGCGCACCACCACGCAATCGAGATCCGCCAGTGATTCGAGGGCGAGCTCGGAAAGATCGTGGCCGTCGGCGTAGCGGTGGAACGGGCTGTCGAGGTAGGTCCCGGTGTTCGCGACCATCTCGATCTGGCCGATCTGGAATTCCGTGCCCGATGCGTAGCGGTCGCGGGAAGCTTCACGGCTGAGGTAATCGCAAATGATCGGCGCGGGCAGTCCTTTGTAGGTAATCATGCCGTGCTCGACGGTGTGGCTGAGGTCAATGAGGTTGCCGTCAGACATCCTCAAAACATGACAGCGCGATTCAATGAAACAAGGAGCGGCGGTTTGAAATCGCCGCTCCTTGAGGCTTAATAAGCAGCCACGATGAAGATCGAAGATTACGCATTCCTGAGCGATACCCAGACCGGCGCGCTGGTGGGGCGCAACGGGTCGGTGGATTGGCTTTGTTTCCCGCGTTTCGATTCCGGCGCCTGTTTTGCGGCCTTGCTCGGTGATCCTGCCAATGGCCGGTGGCTGCTCGCTCCGAAGGAAAAATTAACCGCGACGCGCCGCCGCTACACCGATGGAACGCTGATTCTGGAAACGGAAATGGAGACCGCTGGCGGCGCCATTCGCCTGATCGATTTCATGCCGCCGCGCGGCAAGAATCCTGACATCGTTCGAATCGTCGAGGGGCTGCGCGGCCGGGTCGAAATGAAGATGGAGCTGATCGTCCGATTCGATTACGGCCGCATCATTCCCTGGGTGCGCCAACGCGATGGTGGACTCGAAGCGATTGCGGGACCCGACGCTGTCATCCTGCGGGCGCTAGTTGAAACGCGCGGCGAAGACCTGACTACGGTCGCGGAGTTCACCGTTTCCGAGGGGGATCGGATTCCGTTTGTGCTGACCTGGTTCGCCTCGCACGAAGAACCGCCGCGCGCCATCAACCCCGAACACGCCTTGCGGGATACGACCGCCTATTGGAAACAATGGTCGGAAAAATGCGCGCCCCACGGCGAATGGCAGGAGGCGGTCGTTCGCTCGCTCATCACCCTAAAAGGACTCACCTACGCGCCCACCGGTGGAATTGTCGCCGCTGCGACCACTTCACTGCCCGAGGAAGTCGGCGGAGTGAGGAACTGGGATTATCGCTACTGCTGGCTGCGCGACGCGACTTACACCCTTTACGCGCTGATGAACGCCGGTTATCTCGACGAATCGCGGGCCTGGCGCCATTGGCTCCTGCGCGCCATCGCCGGGAGCGCGGCGCAAATGCAAATCATGTATGGAGTCCAGGGGGAGCGGAGGCTGGAGGAGTCCGAAATTCCGTGGCTGGCGGGATACGAAAATTCCAAGCCGGTGCGGATCGGTAACGCCGCGTCGAACCAGTTTCAGCTCGATGTTTACGGCGAAGTCCTGGCCTCGATGTATGTGGCGCATCGCGCGGGGATCGAGAACGACGAGACCGAGTGGCGATTGCAGGTCGAGCTGATGGAATTCCTCGAAACGAAATGGCGCGAGCCGGACGAAGGGATCTGGGAAGTGCGCGGCGGTCGGCAGCAATTCACCCATTCCAAGATGATGGCCTGGCTGGCGTTCGATCGCGCGGTGAAACTGGTGGAGGAATGCGATTGCGACGCGAACGAACACGTGGAGCGCTGGCGGAAAATCCGCGATGAAATTCACGCCCAGGTCTGCGAGCGCGGGTACAACCCGACAAAGAAAGCTTTCACTCAGGTTTACGGCTCTGCCGAACTGGATGCGAGTTTGTTGACGATGCCGTTGACGGGATTTCTCCCGATCGATGACGAACGGGTTGTGAACACAATCGAAGCGATTCAGCGCGAGTTGATGGAGGATGGCTTCGTCCAGCGTTATCGAGCGGTGCGCAACGACGTGGATGGGCTGCCCGGCGCGGAAGGTGTTTTTCTTCCATGTTCGTTCTGGCTGGCCGATTGCCTCCACCTGATGGGGCGCACCGCGGAGGCGCGAGAATTATTCGAACGCCTGCTGGCGTTGCGAAATGACGTCGGCCTGCTTTCCGAGGAATACGATCCGCGCGCGAAGCGGCAACTGGGCAATTTTCCCCAGGCGTTCACGCACGTCGCGTTGGTCAACACGGCGAATCTACTTTCCGGCGGCCGGCGTCTTTACGGACGATTGCAAACCGGGCCGCCGGTCGACAAAAGTAGTTCTTTACCTAAAAACTAACCGCTCGAAGAGTGACGCCTCGACCGGGAAACTATACGACGATCGTGCGCGTCAAAGGCAGCAGCGAAGTTTGGCGTTTGCCCAGTTCTCCCTGAAGCGATGCTGTTTAGACGCTTTGCACCAGGCGCTTGATCGCGTCTTCGCCGGTGACGATGCCGACCAGATTTCGTTGGGAATCAATCACGGCGGCGAGGCCGAGACGCGCGGCGCGCAGGCGCTGGATGATGCGATAGGCCGGTTCGGCGTCGCGCGCGGTGACGATGCGCCGCATGTAACGGCTGAGCGATTCGCGCCGGGTTTCGTCCAGGAGAATGTCGAGGGTGTTGACCAGGCCGATCGCCTCGCCCTCCTCCGAGATCACTGGGAGGCGATCGACGCTGTGAACCGCGCTCAATCTCAAAGCTTCTTCGATGGAAGTGTCGGGGCCGACCGTGACGGCTTTCGCCAGCGGCACCATCACATCGGACGCGCGGACGTTTCGGAAATCGACGACGTTGTGAATCATGGCGCGTTCGGTTGAGGTGAGGGAGCCTTCGCGTTCGCTCTGGACGGCGATCTGTTTCAATTCCTCGCGCGCGATGAAGAGCCGGGCCGATTCGCTCGCGCGCTTCGGAATCAGGAGGCGACCGGCCCGTTCACCGATCTCAAGAATGGGCCAGAGGAGAACGGAGAACCATTCCAGGACGCCCCCCAGAGCGGCCAGGGCCCGAAAGGGAAACCGGCGAAAAAGTGACTTTGGCAGGACGCCGAGGACGAAAAGATAAATCGGCATCGCAATCAGGATCGCGGCGGCGAAACCGAACGTCCCGAAACGCGCCGCCAGCAATTTGGTCAGGATGAGCAGTCCCAGGATGTTGGCGAAGTTCGTGACCAGCAGAACAGTGATGAGCAGTCGCTCCGGACGCTTTGTCAGCCGATCGAGGCGGAGAGCGGCAGGTGCGCCTTGTTTCACCTGGTGCCGGAGACGGACCGGATCGACGGAAAGCAATCCGGCTTCGATCCCCGCGAAAAAAAACGAGATCGTCCAAAGAAGAAGAATGGCCAATGCGTAGATCATGGCGCGGTCGCTCCATTCCCAACCTTGTCGGGAGCAAGGCAGGCGGTTTTTTCGAGGAGAATTTCTTCGATTCGTTTCCGGCCCGCGCGCCGGATTGTAATGGCAAGGCGTGGCATTTCGAAACGGGTCCCGGAGGGCGGGAGGTAACCGAGCCGGTTGAAGACCAACCCGCCGATCGTGTCGAGGCCGTCGGCCTCCAGCTCGAAGCCGAGGTGCTCGCTCAAGTCGTCCAGGCGGGCGTTCCCACTGACGAGGAAACGGCTGTCGTCGAGTGGCTCGATGTAGAGATCCGCATCGCCGAGAGGGGCGGCGTCACTGATGATTTCTTCGATAATGTCATTAAGCGTGATGATGCCTTCGGTGCCGCCAAATTCATCGACCACGATGGCGAGACCTTGGGCATGGCTGAGAAAACTCCGGAGCAGGTCCATCGCCTTCATCGTTTCCGCGACGTAGGAAGGCGCGCCCATCAACTCGGTGTAATGCTCCGCCGGATCCAGGAGAAAGAGTTTCACATCGAGGACGCCGACGATCTGGTCGGGGGTGTCGGCATAAACCGGCACGCGGTGATGGCGACGCTGCTTGAGTTGCGCGATCGCCTCTTCATTGGTCAGGTCGTCCGGGAGCGCGAAGGTATCGACTCGCGGCGTCATGCAATCCTTCGCGGTTTTGTCCCCAAGCTTGATGATCTCCTGGATCATTTCGCCTTCGGCCTCCTGGAGCGTGCCTTGCTCCTCGCCGATTTCGACGAGCGTCTCGAGTTCTTCATCGCTGAGCCGTTTTCTTTTTCGCAAATGCTTCGGCGTCAGCCATTCGACGATTGCCGCGCTGGCTCGCTCGAGGACGCGGCCCACCCGATCGAGCAGGGGCATCATCGTCTTGAGCGTGAAAACACCCAGGGCCGACAAACGATACGGCGCGGAAAGGGCGAGAAGTTTCGGAATCAGGTCGCAAAGAAGAACGACGATCGCGAAAATCACGGTCGCTGCGACCCAGGCCGGGACACGCGCGGCCAGCGGCCCTTTCCAAATCAGAAAGAGGCAAAGAACCACAATTGGGACGTTCGCGAAAACGTCGCCGAGGAGGAGGACGTTAAGGACGCGGCGCGGGTTCTGGCGAAAGACGCTGATGAAGTCCTTGAGTGAAGGGTGCTTCTCCTCGAGCCGGCGCAGTTGATGGGATTTGAGGGAGAAGAGCGCTGTCTCCAGCCCGGAGAAGAGCGCCGACCAGAAGATCAGAACGGCGATAAGAAAAAGAAAAACGGTGAGGGCCAGCGGCGTCATGGTAGGCTGCGGCGGCGGAGGCGGAGAGACCGTTCCTCGCGAAGACTGAAGCGTCCTCGTTTGCCCATCATCGCAGGCGCCGCCAAGTTAAGGCCTTCATGAGCAAAGGCGAGAGGATTTCGCAGTTCGTCGAATCGCTGGTAGCGGAGGGGGCGAAAGGGTCTGCTGACGGGATCGCGGCGCATCCCTATTACCGGGCGTTTTTCCGATGCTGGAACGAACAGCGCTACTACGAAGCGCACGACGTTCTCGAACAGGTTTGGCTCGGCAAAACGATTACCCCGGACGATGCGCAATACTTCAAGGGCCTGATCCAGGCCGCAGGCGCGTTCGTTCATCTTCAAAAACAATACGAACACCCGACCCATCCGAAACATGGAAAGCGGCTCGCGCCCGCCGTGCGACTGTTCCGGCTCGCCGAAAAAAACCTGGCGCCATTCAGTCCCGCGCGGCACGACCTCGATGTCGCGCGGTTTCGCGAAATGCTTTCGAGATATTGTGAGGCGGTCGTTGAATCCGATGAGCGGAAAAACCCGTGGGCACCG
>JBBRMO010000126.1:0-6402 GCA_038230815.1 Chthoniobacterales bacterium | reverse complement strand
GGTCCGCCCGGCCGCGGTCAGGACAATCACCGCGCCGATCCCGAACAGCGTCGCTGCCACCGCCAGCGCCGGGCGCATCCCGATCCAGTCGGAAATGCCGGTCATGACCAGGCCGGCGATTGGCATTAATCCAAAAAAGCTCAGCCCGAAAATGGCGGAGACCCGGCCTCGCAGCGGAGCAGGGGACCGCTCCTGCACGATCGTACCGGCCAGGCCGAAATTAAGCGAAAGCCCGATGGCGAGGGTTCCCATGCAACCGGCTGTGAGCAGGAAACTGTTCGAACGCGATAGGAAAAAGAGCGCGATCGCGACAACGATCACAGCGGCCGTCATGAACTTCAGACGCAGCTCGCGCGCGACGCTGAGGAGACCAATCGATCCGCCCAGCGAACCGATGGCCGAGATCGCCATCAATCTGCCAAACTGGGCCGCACCGAGATGCAATTCGTTGCGGACATAAAGCGGCATCATCACGGCGATGAGCGGAAAAACAAAAATGGTGGTGAGCGCGATGAGCCCGATCATGGAAAGAATCGTGCGATCGGACCGGACGAAGCGCAGGGCGTCCTTGAAGCCGCTCCGGCGTTGCTCTTCCTCCTCGGCGGTTCCTTTGGCGCGCGCCGGCAGGGAGACGAGGGCGATGATCAAGGCGATGAATGAAACCGCGTTGGAGAAAAAAGCGGAGGCGGTTCCCCATTTCGCTATGAAAATACCGGCCACAAACGGGCCGACGAGACGCGACCCGTGAAAGACAGAGCGGTCGAGCGCGATGGCCGTCGCGATCTGGTCCTTCCTCACCAATTCCGGGACGAGCGCCGAGATCGCCGGCATTTCGAACGCCACGCAGACTCCAAGAACCGCCGCGAGCAAAATGACGTGCCAGATTTGAATGCGCCCGGTGGCGGCGAGCACGCCGAGCGTGATTGCAGTCGCGATCTGCACCACCTGGGTCGCGATGAGGATGACGCGTTTATCGTGACGATCCGCGGCAGATCCTCCGATGGCCGTGAGCGCCAGGGTCGGAATTCCGGCCGCGAAATTCACCATCCCCAGCATGAGCGCGTGATTGGTGAGCGAACTCATCACCCAGCCCTGCGCCATCACCTGCATCCACGTCCCCGTGTCCGAGATGGCCGAGCCGATCATGTAACGGCGGAACGGTCCTTCCCGGAGCAACGTCACCGCGCGCGCCACAAAATTCTTTTCCGCCCCGTTCATTGCCGAGACTCATACGCGGGGAGCGCCGCGCCCGCAATGCGGAGCAACGTCGCGAAACGGGGTACCGGCCTCGCCGGTCCCATGTCGTCTATTCAAGCGAACGTTTGCTCCCGGTGTGCCTTTTCTCCTAGTCCAGGAATACGGGCGCGCCGCGGGAAATGACGCGTGTCTAATCAAAATCGCTCTCGGCGATTTTCGGATATAAATCAGTCTTCGCGGAGAGATCCGCTTCATAGCGGTCGAGCAAGGTGCTGAAACTCGGACGCGCTTGATTATCGCGGATGATGCTCGCCCATTCTGCGTCGCCGACCGGCTTTGGGAAGAGCTGCGGAAGATGCTGGAAAAGCGTATCGCGTTCAGTTTTTTCAGCGCGGATAGCGTCTTCGATTTGTTACGCTGTGCTCATGTCCGGGTCTTACTTTCTCCGACAACCGGCCGCAACGCGACAGAACGCGTTCCCACTTTCCCGCAGGAACGCGGTATTCGACGCAGGGAGGACAACTCAGTGTGATAAACAGTATTCATATTGTCGGGGGTAGGTCCCAAAGCCGCACCCGATGACCAAACATTCCACCTTCGATTCACACTCGCTTTGGTAGGCGTCGCTGATCTTGCTCTCGTTGGGCTGATGAACGAGCGTCAACTTGCCGAGATTAAGCTCTGACTTTTTATTGCTCTGCATAATCGCTGAGATGTCGCTGCTACGGCGCTCGAAAGGAGTAATTAATTGATCAGCCTGGTCAGAATATTTGTCGCCGGTGCAGTCAGCTGCATGGTCATGATGGTCGCTGCATTTGTTCTGCATCGTCCACCGCTGGACGAGGTCGGGTGGATCAATCTGCCACAGGACGCGCAGATCAGAAAGATCCTCTCATCTGAGATAGGCCCTGCATCCGGCCTGTATGTCTATCCCAAGTTGGTTGGGATTGATGCGGATAGCGCTGGGGCGGCTCAAGCTGCTTATAGCGAGGCGCTGAAGACTGGCCCATCAGGTTTCCTGCTTTATCGGTCAGCGGGAGACGCGGTCGACCCTGAACGAGGGATGGTCGAAGAGCTCCTCAAGACGTTCGTCGTTGCCACACTGGCCTCTCTTCTTCTTGCATCGACAACAGGCCGTCGCGGCTATCTTTTCCGTTTTGGCTTTGTTGCGGTCATCGGCGCGATCGCATCGAGCTCAACGCACATATCGTATCATGCTTGGTTTGGTTTCCCGGCTGCGTACACATTGGCGCGGATCGCGCTCGATGTCGTCCCTTGGATTGCGGGCAGTTTGGTCATAGCCGCGTTGGTGCGTCCAAGAGACGGTGACGCGCCAGCTCGCATCCAACCGCTGACCGCTGCGAGGTGAGTTTCGAGGTGGGTTCAACACTTTCAAAACGAGTTAATCTCGCTCGACCCAGCGGTTGCGTCCGCGATGGCGCGCACTAGTTATTAGGCATGCGTCCAGACAAATTTACCCAGAAGATGCAGGAGGCGTTGCAGGCGGCGCAGGATGTTGCCTCGCAATTTAACCAGCAGGAAATCACGAACGAGCATTTTCTCCTGGCGTTGCTCGACCAGACGGATGGGGTAACGCGGCCCCTGTTGGAAAAGATGGGAGTGGCGATTCCAGATTTGCGGACACGGCTGACCCAGGAGCTGGAGCGGAGGCCGAAAATCCAGGGCGGTAATTACGATCAGAGGATCGGGAACGAATTGCGAGGAACGATCGATGCCGCGGAAAAAGAGATGGCAAAGCTGAAGGATGAATATACCAGCCCCGAACATTACCTGCTCGCCCTCGCGGATTCGAAGGGGGCCGCCGCGAAGCAGCTGAAGGACGTCGGCGTCACGCGCGACAAGCTGATGCAGGCGTTGCAGCAGGTGCGTGGATCGCAGCGGGTGACGGACCAGAATCCGGAGGGGAAATATCAGACCCTGGAAAAATATGGACGCGACCTGACCGAGCTGGCGCGGCGCGGGAAGATCGATCCGGTGATCGGGCGCGATAATGAGATCCGGCGGGTGATGCAGGTGCTCTCGAGGCGGACGAAGAATAACCCGGTGCTCATCGGCGAACCGGGCGTGGGAAAGACCGCGATCGTGGAAGGACTGGCGCGCCGGATCATCAGCGGAGATGTGCCCGAATCACTGAAACAGAAGAAGATCATCGCGATGGACATCGGGTCCATGGTGGCAGGCGCGAAATTCCGAGGAGAGTTTGAAGACCGCCTGAAAGCCTTCCTGAAAGAAGTCACCGATTCCCAGGGAGAGATCATTTTGTTCATCGACGAGTTGCACACCATCGTCGGCGCGGGCGCGGCGGAGGGATCGATGGACGCTTCGAATCTGTTGAAACCGCAGCTGGCGCGCGGCGAGCTCCGCACGATCGGCGCGACCACGCTCGATGAGTACCGGAAGTACATCGAAAAGGACGCGGCCTTGGAACGACGTTTCCAGCCGGTGATGGTGGAGGAGCCGACGGTCGAGGACACGATCGCCATCCTCCGGGGACTCAAAGAACGTTACGAAGTGCATCACGGAGTCCGGATCCAGGATGCCGCCCTCGTCGCGGCGGCTGTCCTGTCGAACCGGTACATCAGCGACCGATTTCTTCCTGACAAGGCGGTCGATCTCGTTGATGAGGCGGCATCACGCCTGAAGATCGAGCTCGAATCGATGCCGACGGAAATCGACGTGATCGAGCGCGAAGTGATGCAGCATGAGATGGAGCGTCAGGCGCTAAAAAAAGAAAAGGACGCGGCGAGCAAAGAGCGGCTGAAGAAGCTCGAAAAGGAATTGGCGGAGCTAAAGGAGAAATCGTCTGCCCTCAAAGCCGAATGGTTAAAGGAGAAGGCTGTCATCGACGATCAACGGAAATTGAAGGAGGAGCTCGATCAGACCCGGACGGAATTGGAGCGAGCGCAACGCCGGGGCGAGCTGGCGAAGGCGAGCGAGTTGCAATACGGGCGGCTCCCGGACCTGGAGAAAAAACTGCGCGTGGTCGAGGAGAAGATCAAGGAAGGCGGGAACCGGTTACTGCGAGAGGAAGTGACCGAGGAAGATATCGCCCAGGTGGTGGCGAGCTGGACGCACATACCGGTCTCGCGTCTGCAGGAGGGCGAGCGGGAGAAATTGATTCGGCTCGAGGATCATCTGCATCAGCGCGTTATTGGGCAGGATCCGGCGATCAAATCGGTTGCGAATGCGATTCGCCGGGCCCGCGCGGGCTTGCAGGACGAGAACCGGCCGATTGGCTCGTTCATTTTCCTCGGGCCAACCGGCGTCGGGAAAACGGAACTCTCTCGCGCGCTCGCTGAATTCCTCTTCGACGACGAGCACGCCATGGTGCGGATCGACATGAGCGAATACATGGAAAAACATACCGTCTCGCGCCTGATCGGCGCGCCTCCGGGTTATGTCGGTTACGAAGAGGGCGGGCAACTGAGCGAAGCGGTGCGGAGGAAGCCGTACTCGGTCGTCCTCTTCGATGAAATCGAAAAAGCGCACCAGGATGTTTTTAATGTTCTCCTCCAGGTCCTCGACGACGGACGGATCACGGACGGGCAGGGGAGAACGGTCGATTTCAAGAACACGGTCCTCATCATGACCTCGAATATCGGGTCGCAATACATCATGGAGGAGGCGTCGTCGGCCGCCCGGGAACGCCTGGTGATGGAGGCGTTACGCCAGCATTTCCGGCCGGAATTCCTCAATCGGATCGACGACATCGTCATCTTTGACCGGCTGACCGAGGCGGAGCTGAAGAAGATTGTCGAGATTCAACTCCGGCGCCTGGTCCGCCGGCTCGAGAACCAAAAGATTACTCTGGAATTATCCGAGGCGGCGAAAGCATTTGTCGCCAGCCACGGCTATGACCCGGTCTATGGCGCTCGTCCCTTGAAGCGCGCGATCCAGAAATACATCCTCGATCCGCTTAGCATGGACATCCTGGGGGGGAAAGTTCGGGAGGGACAAACGATCCAGGTCGACGTGAAGGATGGGGGATTAACCTTCGACGCTCGTTAGGTCCGTGGTGGTAACGCGCTGTCAGGGAGAAACGGCTGCGCGAGTCCGCCCGAAAATGGCCCAGGCGGGCGCACAAAAGTGGAAATTCCAAGGTGGAATTTGAACGACAAGCAGGGCGCTCTGTCTTAGTTTGGCACTATGACGAAACTTACTGGATTGGCATTGGTGGCAGCGGCGGCTTTCGCGGTAACGCCAGCGTTTGCCGGCGACAAGGAGAAGAGTGGCGGTTGCTGCGCGAAAAACGCGAGCAATGAAATGAAGATGGATTGCACGCAGACTTACGCGAAGCTGAATCTCTCGGCCGACCAAAAGACGAAGATGGACGGGCTCGTCGCGAAGTGTAACAAGGATGGTTGCACGAAAGAGAGCATGGAAGCATTTATGAAGTCGGCTGAAGGCCTGCTTTCAAAAGAGCAAATGGCGACCTTCAAGGCCGAGTGCAGCAAGATGCACGACAAAGGTTCGAAGGCGTAACCGCGCAAGAACTCAAATTTCAGCGGCGATCCGGCGCAAGTTGGATCGCCGCTTGATTTTCCGGGCTGTCCTCTTGGGCGGGGCTGAGCGAAGTCGACAGATCCCGCGGGATTACCGATCAGCCTGCCACGGGGGCGTTCGCCCGGCTCGGGATGACCGGAGGATTGTCTAGCGCAACGCCTGTTCGAGAAGATCGGCGAGGCGCCACCCGGCCTTGTGCAGTTCGTCCCGGACAACGCGGGCGGACCAATCGTAATACGAAACTCCGTCCGGCGATTTCTTCTCGTCGGCGAATCCAGCCGCAACGACCCGGTCCTCTTCCTGAAGCGGGGCGACATTCCTAAAGGTCAACCGTTCGTGCGCCTCTCGCGCGATCGGAAGGATGTCGTTCGCCCAACCTTCGGAATAATCCTTCAGCGCGATGTTAGGCGCCAGGCGCCAGTTCTTCGGTTCCTGGGTGGCAAATTCGTGGACCAGTGCCGCCTTGGCCGCGTCTGTTTTCTCGCGGCGTTCCTCTTTCGGCATCGTTTCCGGGAGTGACGGCAAGTTTGCGAGCACGGTGTCGTTGTCCCAAAAACCGTGAAATTTCGGCGCGCGCTTCGCCGGCGGTGGATTTGTGCCGGCCAGCAGATTCAAGACAACCGTATTGCCCCCTTCATCCTCCAGGGCCGTCGCGCGCTTGTCGGGGTCCACGATATGGCC
>JBBRMO010000125.1:0-6421 GCA_038230815.1 Chthoniobacterales bacterium | reverse complement strand
TCCAGGCCCTGCTGTCCGAGATCGAAGCTGCGAAATACCGGTGAAGCCAGCCCAAGCGGATGAATCGCGGAGCAGCGATCGTGCAGAAAGCCGGGGAGCGTCAGGGCGGCAGAGCTGACCCCTCCCCCCAGGGTCGGCTGGGCTTCATACAGAGCCACGCGGCGTCCGGCGCGCGCCAGGATCAATGCGGCGGCCAGTCCGTTTGGGCCGGACCCGATGACGCTCGCGTCGTACATGGAGTCGTCAGCCTTGTGCTTCGCTCAAGACTGCGCCGCGATTTTCGAATCGGCGACGAGCACTTGCCTGGCCAGTTCCAGGCGCCGCTCCTCCACACGGTCCGAGAGAGCCCTGGCCTCCCGGCCCAATCGCTCGAAATCCACTTCCGCCCAGCTCGGTATCTGGGGTGCGGCTTTG
Organism: Chthoniobacterales bacterium; assembly: GCA_038230815.1. Classification (GTDB taxonomy): domain Bacteria; phylum Verrucomicrobiota; class Verrucomicrobiia; order Chthoniobacterales; family UBA10450; genus AV80. Next base: position 6,007 of record JBBRMO010000125.1, on the reverse strand, counting down.
CCCAAGGCAGCCCAGAGCGAGTGCTGTCCGAACGTCCCGAGGACGAGGCCTTCGAGCGACTCGAAAAGCCCCATGGGATCGCTCTCGCTGACGCCAAGGCCCAGCTTGAAGCGGCTGATCTTTTCCGCGACCCAGGCCGCGGTCTGCCGCACGGAACTTTCCGGCACGCCGATTCTCCCCATCAAGTCCCGCAGAATCGCCTGCTTGGCCTCGATCTCCCGGTCAAGATCCTGAAAAAACGAACCCAGCGATTCTTCCCGAAAAGTCTTCACGAGATGGCTGAGCAACTCGCGGGCGCCGACGGAACCCGCGAGATGATCGTTCAGGTAAAGCTCGAGATTCTTGGTGCTCATCAGTCCTTTGGGTGGCACGGCCTTCCAGCAGATCGCCTGGATCGAACGGGTCCGATTGCATTCGCGCGCCGCGCCCCGAATGGACGCTGGATGGCGAGGCTGACGCTTCGCGCCGCGCCCTGTTCTGCCATTCCGTCGTGAAGAAATCGATTGGGGAATTGCGAGCACGAGTGCCGCCGCCCGCTACGCGCCCGCCCGGCCGCGTGTCGCAGCGTTACCGGAAACCAACCGATGCGAGTTACGCGGTTGCCGTCACCTTGAGCTTGCGTTTGCGCATCATTTCCACCCCGATCGCACCGAGTACGCAAAGACTGAGGACGCCTGCAGTGTTCACCTCTGGCAAGTCGACAATAGGAATAGGATTCGAGGAGAAATTCCCTTGTCCGCCAATGGAGAAGTTATTCAAGAATAGATTCGCATTTTGCGTAATCGCGACGTCAGAACCGGTGAAGGCGAGCGCCGCAGCGCGTACCGTCGTCGTCGAGAAGTCGAGAAAATCCGACGTAAAGGTGATGGTTGCCGAAGGAGTCGACGCGTTAATGGACGAGGCGTTTCCACCAAATCCTTGGGTGTAGTTCGTCATCGTCACCGTCAGCAAGTTCGTCCGCGTTCCATTTCCGCTCGAGGCCGGCGAAGTGCGGGTGATGGTGATCGTGGTGACGGTGTTGAACATTTCATTGAAACCCCCGGATCCATCCGAAACTGCGACAACCGTCGTGTGCGACGAATAATTCAGAACGGCAGCCTGTACACCCCGCAGGTCGATCGGCATCTGCGCCGAGAGTACGTTCGCGAAACGAAAGTCCACGGGAACGACCGGCGTATTCGTCGTAAAATCCGCGCTCGTTCCATTGTTCGTATAAGTAAAAGCGCGAAGTGCCGTGTCCTGCTGCGAGAAGCTCGCGAACTGCGTCGTTTGAGCCTGCAGATTCACCGCGCAAAGAAACGCGGCCAAGGAAAGACCCAATACCGCGAAAAGCGTGGACCCCTTTGTTTTCCGAGAAATGAAGTTCGACATATGGGATGAGATCGGGTCCATCGTGCGATGCCAGTGAGGGGGTGTCAATGCGAAAGCTGTCGGAGACAGCAAAGAAACGATGAAAAGCACTCGGCCATCCCCAGTTGCACACGATCCCCTTCCCTCCTAGGGGGAGCCTGGAAACGGGCTGACACTGTCAAATAATCGACATTTATGTCCATCCGTTGACGCCCCAAATCGTCCTTACGGGAGGGTTTTCAGAGAAGGGGGGATTTGGCATGGCTTTAGCAATACACGCGCACAATCGCGCTCCCATCCCAACCAACTCCCCATCTGTACCTTCCATGAAACTGAGTCGTTTTTCACCGCTGGCTTTTCTTTTGGCTGCGGCGTCTGTCCCTTCCGCCTGTGCCGTCACCATCATCAACGCGGTGCCCTATACCATTTCGGCCCCGGGCGACTACCGCGTCGGCAGCAACCTGACAAACGCCAACCCGAGCCAAAACGCGATTACCATCAACGCCTCCAACGTGAACCTCGATCTGAACGGTTTTGTCGTTTCGGGACCCCCTCGAGGCTCGGGAATGATGACCGCCTGCATCCTCGTGAACAACGCGGGAAATGTGTTCATTCAAAATGGCACCCTTTCCAGCAATGGATACGGAATCTACTACGGCGGTGCCCCTGACGCCGTGATGAATAACCGGGTGGAGAACGTCGTCGTCACGCGCTGCTACATGGACGGCATTCGTTTTGGGGTCGATGCAGCGGGTTCGAGCGTTTACAACTGCACGCTCACGCAAATCGGGAATACCTCGGCATTTTCCGCGACGGATACTCACGCCATCTTTGGCTTCGACGGTCTTCGCATCGAGCGCTGCACCATCAACAGCGTTCGCCCGGCCGGCAACGGCCTGGGGTACGGCATCATGGTGGGGCCAGGCTCCTTTTGCATGAACAACACCATTTCGAATTGCGGATACCCGATCTGGGGCGGCAAATACCGGGACAACCTGACGGCGAATTGCAGCATGCCTTGCAGCGGTGGCGCTGACGCCGGCGGGAACAACTAATTTTCGGCCGCGCCCGGGAAGAGGGGCCTGCCAAAGCTCGTGAATTGCGCCGCAGCGTCGGCTGCGAGTTCGGCCGGCCACGACGCGCCAGCCCTGATCCATCAACGCACCGACGCGCTCGCCAGTTCAAAGAGCTTCATTTCCTCAGGCAACAAATTCGCTTTTTCGCCCAGCACGGCCGCCCGACGGGCCTCCTCGCGCTCGCCCGCCGCCGACAAGACAATGGTGTAGTAGGCGGCCACTTCCGGCACGGCCAAGCGTTCAGCCGGCAAAGTATGCATCAGCCGCGCGCCTTCTGCGGCGCGACCCTGTCGCTGCTGGGCAAAGGCGTAAAGTACGACCGCCTGCGGATCTTGGGGCGTCGCTTCATATAGTTCCTTGGCGAGCGCGTAGGCTCGATCCGTTTTCTGGCCGAGGACAAGGCTGAGAATGGCAAAGTTATTCTTCGCCAAAGCCCCACCCAAATTTCGATCCACCATACCTTCAAAGACCCGTCGGAGATTTTGCGCGTCCCGGGCTCTTTCGTAGTCCGAGAAAAGCAGACCAAGCGCGGGCATGGTATCCACCCCGTTGGTCGCGACTGCCCGCCAACAGGCAACGCGAGCCTGCTCACGCCAACCGGTCACGTAGCCTATCCGCGCGAGATCGAGGACCGCTCCGGAAATCCGGAGCGATTCCGAAATCGCGCGGTTCCATTAGACTTCCGCCCGTTCCCGATTTCCGAGGCCGTCCTCCGCTCGTGCAAGCAGCGCGAGCCGGAAAAACTCACGATCGCCCCATTTTTCAGGCGGCTGCGTGACGAAGTCGCGGAGCGTTGTCCACTCCTTTTTGGAGTCAAGGCATCCCCCCACGATTCCGCGCAGTTCGGGGGCAAGGGAAAGGGGTTGGTCGAGTTTGCTGAAGAAGGCAATCGCGCGGTCGAAAAGACCGCGTTCGTGGAGCCATTTGAGCATGGCTTCGGCCTTGAGCAGATTGACTCGCGCATCCTGCTCGGCGGCGACGAGCGACGCCTCGAAATCTGCGGAGCGCGATTCGCGCAGGAGGCTGAGATGGACAAGCCGGTCTCCCCATTGCGCGTTGAGGTGAGTGCCGATCAAGCCCGACCAGCGAATTGCCTCCGGCCAGTTTTTCGCCGCCGCTTCGCGCTGTCTCAATATCCGGAGCGCCGCGAGCTGCGCGGGACCGCCGCCTTCCGCGACTTGCGCAATAACGGCCAGGGCGGTCTTCTGCGCGTCAGGATCCGCCGAGTTCAGCCGCGCATTCGCAAGGTTGAGCGTGTGCTCCTGGTTGCTGGGATCGAGTTGTTGGGCCTCAGAAAAAATTCGTGCCGCTTCTTCGAATCGGCGTTCTCCAAAGGCAAGCGCGCCGCTTAGCCCGAGATAGTCCAAGCTTCCCCGCGCGTCCAAAGGGACGCCCTCCAAAGCACTCTTGGCGATGTCGCTTCGTCCAAAGCGAATTCCGGCGGCGGCGAGTTCCAGCTTGTTCTTCGTTTCCGTGGGCTCGAGTTCCACGACGCGCTGCCACCAAACCAAGGCCGCCGGCAAAGCGGCTTCATTGTAAAGGCGCGCCAAGGTGCGACTGGCCGCGAGGTTGTTTGGATCCATTTGCAGTGCCCGCTCCAGGAATAGGCACGCTTCCCTGGGCCGGCCCGCCGCGAGTTCTTTTTCCGCCAATCGCTGCAATCGCGCCGGTTGCCAATGGCGGTAGTAGCGGTGTCCGCCCCCGGCAAGCAGTCCGGCCAGCATCACCACAACAATCGCCAGTACGATTCGTCGCCGAATGACTTTTGCCCGAAACCCAGGCGGAGGAGCAGAAGGGTACTCGGGTAAGGGCTCGTTCGAGCCTGGCGACGGACCAGCGGGGACAAATGCTTGAGGCGGGCGCTTCACTCGAAAGCGTGCCAGCGTCTGCGCGCTCGCGCAACGCGCAGCGCCGGAGATAGCTATGGGGAAGCCTGAGGACGACGGCGCCACACGCTCGCTTGCGACACGCTCCATTGAAACTTGCGCGCGTGCTCCCGAATGAGGAACGGCAGATCACGCGTCTTCTCGAGTTCGAAAAACGGCCCGAGCGCAACTTGGAGCGCGTCGAACGTGCGCAAGGGAGCGCCGGTCGATTCGAGCCTTCCTCCGAGCCAACGCTCACGTGGCGTGTACTCGGCCATCCAGGTATACGGGGATGCGACGATGAGCTGTCCGCCGGGCAAGACGCGCTCAGGGAGCCGCGCCAGACAGCAGGCCGGATCGGGCAGGCGATCGATCAAGTTCGCCAGGAGAACCACGTCGAACGCGCCCAAATCGGCGCGGAGCGCACATGCATCGCCAACTTCGAAATGCAGTCGAGAGGAGTCGATCCCGGAAGGGGGGCGCGCCACCAGCGGCGTGCGCAGCTCGCCTTCGTCCACCCGGGAGTAGGCGAGCTCGCCGCCCGCGCGAAGGGCCTCGGCCGCGCGGACGAAGCTCGCCGAAAAATCGATCCCAACGACGGACGCACAGTGGCGCGCCAATTCGAAAGATGAACGGCCGACCGCGCAACCCAAATCGAGGCCGCGCGCCCCGGCCGGAAGCGACGCGGGATCCAGCGTCTCCGCGACGACGCGCACCGCGAAATCCAGGGCATCGCGTGGACCGAACGGATACGGCAGCACCTCGGCGGCGCTGCCGTAGTGAAACAGCAGGTACTCCGAAAGGAGTTTTTCCGTTTCGTAAAGATTCACTCAGCTCACCTTGGCCACCTGGTTCTCGAGTTCCGCCTTGAGCAAAGGCGGGAGATGAGAGCCCAGTGAGGTGAAGAATTCGGCCGCGGCCGCGTAATCCTGGCGCCAGCCGGCGGCGTCGTAGCCCACGCATTTCTCGAAATCGGCCGCGCTGAATCCATCGAGGCCGGCGAGATCGAAATCCTTCTGCTCCGGCAGGATGCCGATTGGTGTCTCCTTGCCTCCCACCTCGCCGGTGCAGCGGTCGATGATCCACTTCAGCGCCCGCATGTTTTCTCCGAAGCCCGGCCAGAGGAACTTTCCAGTCTCGTCCTTACGGAACCAATTCACGCCAAAGATCAGCGGGGGATGCGCGAGCTTCGCGCCCATTTCGATCCAGTGCGCAAAGTAGTCGCCGACGTGATAGCCGCAGAATGGCAGCATCGCCATCGGATCGAGTCGCAACTGACCCACCGTGCCGGCGGCCGCGGCCGTCATTTCGGAACCCATCGTCGCACCGACGAAGGTGCCGTGATTCCAATCCCTCGACTGGAAGACCAGCGGTACGGTCGACGCCCGGCGCCCACCGAAAATGATGGCGCTGATCGGAACGCCGGCGGAATCGTCGAACTCCAGCGCGAGCGCGGGATTATTCGTTGCGGGCGCGGTGAAACGACTGTTCGGATGGGCGGCCTTGTCCGGGCTGGCCGGGGTCCACGGACGCCCGAGCCAATCGGTGCAATTCTCCGGCGGCTCGCCATCCTTCCCTTCCCACCAGACGTCGCCCTCCGGCGTGAGCACGACATTCGTATAGATCGTGTCGCGCTCGATTGTGCGCATCGCATTGGGGTTGGTCTGGTAATTCGTGCCCGGGGCGACCCCGAAATAACCGAACTCCGGATTGATC
>JBBRMO010000124.1:0-6433 GCA_038230815.1 Chthoniobacterales bacterium | reverse complement strand
GTCATCGACGAGGATGATAACGCGCCCATCCAGAATCGGCTCCGGCCGTTCCTGCCGATAATCGCGGTCGCGGCGTTCGACTTCGCGCGCTTCCTCGCTCGTGACCGCCGCGACCATGGCTGCGGCGTGCGGCATGGCGCGGAGCACGTCGTCGTTCAAAACCCGAACGCCGCCCGAAGCGATCGCGCCCATCGCGAGCTCTCTCTGCCCTGGCACACCGAGTTTGCGCACCACGAAGACATCGAGCGCCAACGCCAGCTTGCTCGCAATCTCAAATCCCACCGGCACTCCGCCGCGCGGTAGCGCCAGAACCAGCGCATTCGTTTGCCGCTCATACGCGTGCAACTGAGCGGCCAGTAAACGGCCGGCTTCGCTCCGATCGCGAAAGGTAGTTCGCATCCTGGTGAAAAGTTCCGACGAATCGGGACGAAAAGCGAGTTGTCTGCGATCGCATCAAAAACGCTGTCATCCGAGCGAAGCGGAGTCGAGGGACTGGTTGCCGCACGGAAGGGGCGTCCCTTCGGAACAGCAAAGCGAACACCCGTTGGCGGCCGCTGTCGTGGCCGCGGCCAAAGCGTGAGTCTCAGCACTGTTTCAATTATTGGGAACGCATTGCGACTCGAGCCAGTTCGGTTTTAGGTGGATCGAGCGCTCCGTCGCTCGATGTCTCACATTGGCGGCCGCGCCGCCCTGATTGGCATCGCGCGGCGGGACGCGCCATCCACCCATGCTGATTTTTTTCCTCTGCGGCTTTTCACTTCTCGCGGGCTTCATCGATTCGATTATCGGCGGCGGCGGGCTGATCCAATTGCCGGCGATGCTCATTCTTTTTCCCGGTCTGCCGATCGCGACCATCCTCGGGACGAACAAATTCGCTTCCTGCGCCGGGACAACGATCGCGGTCAACCGTTACGCGCGGCACGTGGCGTTCGACTGGTCCACGATCTTGCCCGCGGCGATCACCGCTTTCATTTTTTCCTTTCTCGGTTCGCGGACCGTCGCCCTGCTCAACCCAGCGCTTTTGCGCCCGGTCGTTCTCGTTCTCCTGGTTGTGGTCGCGATCTACGTTTTCTTCGTCAAGGACCTCGGGATTGTTCACCAACCAAAACACGCGCCTAAAAAGGCGCAATGGCTCGGGATCCTGGTGGGGGCGGCGCTCGGTTTTTATGACGGCTTCTTCGGCCCCGGCACGGGCAGTTTTCTGATTTTTCTTTTCGTTGGCGTTTTCGGTTTCGATTTTCTGGCCGCATCCGCCTCGGCCAAGGTGATTAACCTCGCCACCAATCTGGCGTCAGTCCTCTACTTTGGATGGACCGGCCACATTATCTATACCTACGCCATCCCGATGGCGCTCTGCAGCATTCTCGGCGCGGCGATTGGGGCGCGCCTCGCGATCGCGAAGGGAAGCCGTTTCGTCCGGATCTTCTTTCTCGTAATCGTCTCCGCTCTCATCGCAAAACTCGCGCAATCGATTATCGCGCCGTAGATTAAAGAGATGATTCGGCGGGCTTTGGTTCTGCTGGCGGTTGTCGTTGCGACTTTAGCGCACGGCGGTGAGATCGTTTTCGAAAGCAAGCCGAACCGTAATCACCTCCTGGAGCTTTATACCTCAGAGGGTTGCTCCAGTTGCATGCCGGCGGAGGAATGGATGAGCGGCTTGAAGAACCAGCCGCGGCTCTGGCAGGACATGGTGCCGGTTGCCTTTCACGTGGACTATTGGGATCACCTTGGATGGAAAGATCCGTTCGCCGCGAAAACCTGGACCGAACGGCAGGCCGATTATTCCGTACGTTGGAAAAAGGAAAGCGTCTACACGCCGGCGTTCGCGCTCGATGGAAAGGAATGGCACTACGGAACGCTGCCCCCGGTCGCCCCGGAAACACCGGGGGTGTTGAAACTTTCGGTGAACGGCGAGCGGGTTACCGCCTCTTTTAAGCCTTCAGCTGGCGCGGGAGGACGTTACGACATCCACGTTGCGCGCCTCGGCTTTGCGCTCGGAATGGATGTGACAGCTGGAGAAAACAGCGGCCGCAGGTTAATGCACGATTTCGTGGTCCTCGGATTGACGAACGAAACAATGAAGTCAGGCACCAGGGAATTGAGTCTGCCGTCGCCGCCGACAACTTCGACGGCAAACCCGCGCACGGCGGTCGCAGCCTGGGTGACACCAGCGGGACAAATCGAGCCGATCCAGGCGGTCGGTGGTTGGTTGCAGTGAGGAAGAAGTATGAGCGAAAAATTAGAAAAAACGGACGAGGAATGGAAAAAGACGCTGACCCCCGAGCAGTATCATGTTCTGCGCGAGAAAGGGACGGAGCGGGCGTTTACGGGTGAATATGCCGACGCGCATGATCCCGGAATGTATAAGTGCGCCGGCTGCGGAAACCCGCTCTTCAGCTCCGAGACAAAGTATGAATCAGGCAGCGGTTGGCCCAGTTTCTACGAACCCGTCGCGAAGGACGCCGTCGCCACCGAGGACGACAGCAAGTTTATGATGACGCGGACGGAAGTGCTCTGCGCGAAATGCGGAGGCCATCTCGGCCACGTTTTCCCGGATGGCCCCAAACCCACCGGGTTGCGCTACTGCCTGAACTCGTCGGCGCTGAAGCTGGAAAAGAAAGACTAGCCTTGGCGCCGAACTACTTCATCGGTTCCGGCCGGGCATGCCGCGGCTGATAAACGCCGAGCTTGCCGCCGCCTGGAAGCGTGAGCTTGGTGAGCACACCCCAACCCATGTCCTGCACTGCGTCGCACTCGATGCTCTTCGTCTTCATCTCGGCAACGAATGCATGCACGTCGTCGCACATCAGATAAAACTCGTGCAGGTCGTTCTTATCGGAGGGATGAACGGCAACTTCCGCCGGCGGTAATCCGAAGATGAGCCAGCCGTGCCCGACATCAACTTTAGTTAACTGAAGAACGTCCCGAAAAAAATCGCGATCCGCGTCGGGATTCTGGCTGTAGATGATGGAATGAGTTCCGGTAATCATGCCGGAAGCCTAGGGGTGGGGGCGAGACCCGTCGAGCCTTCCGGCTTCCCGACTCCAGCGCGTAAGGATCACTTCCGCGCGACAAAAATTCCGTGGAACTCGGCCGCGGTTTGGCCTTTTTCGGTCACGTTGACACGAAGTGTAATTCGCGCCTTTCGCTTTTCGGCAAATTGAGCGCGGAAGGTGGCCCATTCATCCCCAGGGGGCGGCAGGCAAATCGCGCGGATTGTTTCGCGCACCGGTCGGAGAAACCTAATCGAACTTTCCGCGACGACGACAAGGACGCTCGCGTCGTTCACTTCCAACCAAAGAAATCCGTAGGCGGCCAGAGTCGCCACCGCGTTGATGCTGCCACCGAAAGCGGTGCGCAGATGATTCGAATTGGACGCGACCGGCGCTTCGACCGCGAACCCCTCTCCATCATTTGCCACCACCCGCACGCCCATGGCCAGGGTAACGGGGATTTGTTCGTGGAAAAACGCCTGAGCTCGACGAAGCGCACTCTCCACGATCACGCGCGTTTAAAGATTATCGTTGTCTTTGACGACGGTGACATCACCGCCCGATCGGTAGCGGGTCCGCGAGACCCCCATGATAATGCCGATCCCGAGCATGATGACCGCGCCGATCTGGACGTATAGCTGCGGGACGCCCGCAGTGATCGCGGCCCAGGCCAGTCCGCCGATCAAGATCATAAAACCGATAATAAAAATGATGAGTCTCATTCTGGCCCTTGCTCACTAATCGGACCCGGCCGTGCCTGCGGCTGGGTGGATCGCAGGCCCAGTCGCCCGATGCGGGAATATTTCGCATCTGAGCTGGCTATCTCTCGTGGAGCGGCGGAGCGCGATCCACCCAGTTGAGTATGAGGTCTTCTTACTTCTCCGATTCCTTCAGCAACGCCTGGAGCTCGTCCTTCCACAATGCGGCAATGGTGTGACTGCCGTGACCTCGCGTCTTGTCGCTCATCGGAATCACCACGGCGCGCCCTTTACTCACGCGCTTGATCTCGCGCTCGAGAATTCCGAGCTCCGGCGGATTGATCAGATCGTCAGCGGAATTCAGGGCGAGAAGGGGGGCGCGAATTTTTTCCAAACCCGGGCCGGGATCGTAATCCCGCGAAGCGTCGATCGCGTAAAGCATGTCGTTCGCGTCGCCGGTCTTAAGGTAATCGGCGACAAATTTGTCGAGCGCCTCATCCGTCTTCGCGAGGGTGCCGGTTTCTTTCTGGCGCAGGACCGGATTGCTGCTCATGAGCCAGAGCATTTGCGCGGCGGTGCGCAGACTTTGCGGCGGTGAGGAATAATCGCCCCCGTGCCATTCCGGGTCGTTTCGGATCGCGTCGATCACCATCCGGCGCCAGGCTCGGTTCCGTCCGGAAATCTGCGTCGGCAAACTCGCCAGCGGCATGAGCGCGTCCATGAAGTCAGGATGGGCCGAGCCCCAAAGCCAGGTGTGCATTCCGCCCATCGACGTCCCCATGACGAGCCGTGCGTGAGTCACCCCGAGGCCGTCGGTCAGGAGACGAAATTGCGCCTCGACCATGTCCACGTAACCATAGCGCGGAAATTTTGCGTGCATCCCGTCGCTCGGCTTGCTCGACTTGCCGTGCCCGATTCCATCCGGCAGGATGAGGAAAAATTTGGTGGCGTCGAGCGGCTGGGCCGCGCCGAAAAGTTCGCCCGCGAATTCCGGGCGGATAAATTGCGCGCCACTGCCGGTGGTTCCGTGCGTGATCAGGACCGCATTGCGCACGACACCTTTTTCATCCTTTATCGGTTTTCCGATCGTCCGGTAATGGATCTTCAGCTCTGGCATGGTCTCGCCCGAAGTGAACTTGAAATCGCGGATGACGTAGTCGCCTTCTGTGGGTGACGGATAATCGGCAGCGGCAAGGGCCAGCGGCGCCGCCAGAAGGATGCACGAGAAAAATCGGATCAAGGCGGTCATGGCGAGAAGCGTAGTGGCAAACTCTGGGGAGCGCACGCGTCTTGCGGGTTGGTTTCGGTGTCTCGCCGAAACAAGCTTTCACAAAGTCCTCGATCGCGAGACGCCCTCTTCGCTTCCTTCAAAATGACATTATGGTAAGCAATGACGATTCCGTATTACGAAGTCCTCACTTTCACCAATCACCTGTTGGGAGGTAATCCAGCCGGTGTTTGCATTCTCAACGAGTGGTTGCCGGACGGGCTGATGCAGAGCATCGCCGCGGAAAACAACCTGCCGGAAACGGCTTTCATCATCGAGCGTAACCACCATTACGATCTGCGCTGGATGACGCCCACGGTGGAGGTCGATCTTTGCGGGCACGCCACCCTGGCGTCCGCCTACATCATCTTCAATTTTCTCGGCCGCCGGAGGGACACGGTGAGTTTTCAATCGCGCAGCGGCGAGCTGACCGTGGATCGGATGGACGATCGTCTGGTGCTCGACTTTCCCTCCCAACCAGCCCGTCCCTGCCAGCCGCCGTCGATCCTGGCGAAGTCACTCGGCGCGGAGCCCGCAGAAGTATTCAAGGGTGGAGATTATCTGGCGGTGTTCGAGCGCCAGAAGGATATCGCCGCGTTCACGCCCGATTTTACCGAGCTGGCAACGCTCGGCACCCGCGGCGTCATCGTAACAGCGCCGGGAGATGATTGTGATTTCGTTTCGCGCTTCTTCGCACCAGGCGCGGGAATTCCGGAGGACCCGGTGACCGGTTCCACCCATTGCGCGCTGATTCCGTATTGGTCGAAGCGGCTCGGGCGAGCCAAGCTCCACGCGCGCCAGATTTCTCCTCGTGGCGGTGAACTTTTTTGTGAAGATCGTGGCGCCCGAGTTGGGATTGGTGGAACGGCCATTATCTATATTGAGGGAAACATCCACGCGTCGACTGACTGAGTGGCAGGGCGAGACTCTGTCGAGCCGAGACGCCGCTAGTAAATCGGGAAGGCTCGACAGAGTATCGCCCTACCAAAGAGGGCCTTTTAGGGATTACCAATCGACGGTCGTGTTGCCAGCCGCGTCCTTTGCGATCCTGCGTCCGAGCAGACGGAGGTAGGTGAGATTGTTGTCCGGGTCTTTCTCAACGCGGGCATAAACCGTCAGGTCCTTCATCGAATGGAAATCGGACGGGAAGGATTGGAACGCCGGCCCATCCTTCTTTTCGACCATTACCCGCAGGGCGGAGTAACCGCCCTTTGCCTTCGGATCGTGCTGCCAGATGGCGGCTTCGTCCCAGTTCGACTGGAGAGGACGCAATTTCTCGCTGCGATAATGGAAGCGAACTTCCACGATTCTCCCAACGAGCGATGCTTCCTGGTGGAAAAGAGAGGACACATCGTAGGTCTTGACGTTGGGCCAGGTGGCGGCGGTGAACCGTTGGCCGGCCAAAGCGCTCGTCAGGCACGCGAGAGCGGTGACCGTGAGCAGGGTTGTTTTCATATGAGTCGCGCGCCAGGCGG
>JBBRMO010000123.1:0-6446 GCA_038230815.1 Chthoniobacterales bacterium | reverse complement strand
TCGACCTGGATGAATTTCTTTTCCATCCCGATTGGCACCATTATCTCGACGCGCAAAAAAAGGCCGGCGTCACCATTATTCAAGCGCTCGGCTACGACATGGTGAGCGAAAGGTTTCCGCCCGCCAGCGCGGCTCTCGCTACCAGCCTTACCCGCGGTCGCCGCGATCTTCATTGGGATAAAACTGGCCTTTTCGCTCCGGATGCGATTGAGCAAATTAACCACTCCGTCGGCCGTCATCGCTGTTCCCCCGTCGGCCGGCTCGTCCTGCCGGCGGGTTATTCCATGCAATTGCGGCACTACAAGACTCTCGGGCTGGACTATCTCCTTGCGCGCACCCATGCCCTCGCCACGAGGCTCACCGGCGACGATCTCACGCGCGGTTGGAGCGCGCACTACCTGCGCGACGACGATTCCATTCGCGCCCAGTTTCAAGAACAACTCAGCCAGGCGAAACCTGTTCCTTCCCCGTCGGCAACCAAGCCGATCAAGAAACCTAGGAAAGAACCGTGGTGGCGTCGCGTGACTTCGAATCTCTGACCCTGATTTTCACAGCGGTCCAGCGTTGATCAAAACCCCTTCAAGCGCGCCGACTTCGTGAATTGTTATTTCGGCTGCAGCGTTGTCTTAGCATTGAAAGCACACGCGTCGGCGGCCACAGACCGCCGCTACTGTGGAAACCGTCACGAGCGCAACGAGAGTGAGCGGTTTCGGAGCTTCTCCTGCGAAGAGCTAATCAAGCGCGACAAGCATTCGAGGACTTTCCAAGCCGCCCTGGCCGGCATTCGTCTGGGCTACGCCAGCGCGTCGAGGCGGCCGAGCAAATCCTTCTTGCTCGTCATCCCGATTACCTGATCGCGCAGCTGGCCGTCTTTGAAAAAGAGGAGCGCTGGGATGGCGCGAACATTGTACTTCATCGAGAGACTCTGATTCTCGTCGACGTTGACTTTTGCCACCTTGACCGAGCCCGCCTTTTCCTTCGCGATCTCGTCGATGAGGGGTGCGATCATTTTGCAGGGCCCGCACCATTCCGCCCAGAAATCGACCAACACGGGCTGCGTGCTTTGCGTTACTTCCTTGTCAAAGTTTGAATCGTTCAGCGTGACGGCAACGGAATTTTCCATCCCCTAAGATACGACGTAATTCCAAATTTGAATCAGAAAAATCATAGCGGAAACGGCGAGCAGCGCCCAGCCCAGCGAACGGGAAATGGCATCGACCGGGGCAACCGGTTTCGAGGTGATCACAACCGGGGCCGAGGGCGTGGCGCCTGCCGGATGGATCAACAGCGGCTGCGTCTTGGTCATGTTTATCGTCGGCGCGGTGGGAGCTGTCGGGCGCGGCAAAATGCTGATGCGCGCGGTTTCCTTTTTCGGGCCGCGATTCACGGACGATCCGACGTTATCCTCCCGCACAGGTAAAACGGGCCGGATTCTGACCGGATCCTCGGCCTCGGCCCGGCCGGGCGGTTTGGGTAACGGTTGCAAAAGCGGAGACGAGCCAGGCGAGGCAGGTGGCGTCATCGGCGGCCTCCGTGGGAAAAGGCCAGGTGCTTCTGTCGTGGATCCGGAAGAGGGAAGGGGCGTGATTTTCGGCGGCAACCGCCGAATGGGAGTGACGGGCGTGCGCGAGGGCAGGACGATTCGAGCCGTATCGCGCTTCGCGATGCTCGGAGCATTAGCTGCCTGCTCAGGCCGTGGGGGCAGCGCAATGCGGACGGTTTCCTTTTTCGGTTCAGCCATAGGCGATCTGCGTGCGATTACAAAGTCGCACAAATCGGTGTGCGCTGTCACTTGCTAAATTGGGATAGGCGGATTGCTGCGCAGGAAATGGCGTCTGACACAGATGCCCTCCAATCGATCCACCTTCAGCAGCACCAGCACAGACGGCCGCCGCAGCTCGCCACGTCGAGTTCGTCCGGCGGCGGACCGCCGCGTCTCTTCCCTACGCCAGCAGATCGTAGCCGCGGCTGCCGGTGATCCGCCGGGTTGTGAATTCGCCCACGGTCGCCGGCGCCGAAAGAATGACCCTCGCATCCACCTCTGGGGCGTCGGCTTCGGTGCGGGCAATGAGCGGTTGGTCGACGAGCAAACGCAATTCACGGCCAACCCGTTGCGTTGCAATCTCCCGGGCGATCCGCTGTTGCACGGTCATGGCGCGGCGGTAACGCTCGTTCTTGATCCGCGCTGGAATTTGTTCGGGCATCTTCGCGGCGCGCGATCCTTCCTCCTGCGAGTATTTGAAAACGCCCAGTCGTTCGAATCTGGCCCGCTCGATGAATTCGAGGAGCGACGCGAAGGCTTCGTCGGTCTCGCCGGGAAATCCAACAATAAAAGTCGTCCGCAGCGCCACGCCCGGAATGCCCGCCCGTAACGCGCCGATCAATTCCTCAATGTGAGCGCGGCTGGTTTCGCGCCGCATCCTCGCGAGCATTCCTTCCTCGATATGCTGGAGCGGCATATCGATATAGCGCGCGACCTTGCCGCATTCCGCGATCGTCTCAATGAGCTCGTTGCTCCAGTGCGCCGGATGCGTGTAAAGCAGGCGCACCCAGAAATCGCCTTCGATCTTTTCAATCTCGCGGAGCAGGGCTGACAAGGTGGGTCCGCGCGACGAATCCACCGGCTGTCGCGGCCCGGCCTTTTCCGTCCACAAATCCATTCCGTAATAGGTGGTGTCCTGGCTGATGAGATTGATCTCCTTCACTCCTTCCGCGACGAGCGCGCGAATCTCCGCGAGGACGGATTCCGGCCGGCGGCTGCGATGGCGTCCGCGCATCTGCGGAATCACACAAAAACTGCACGGGTGATTGCATCCTTCCGCGATTTTAAGATACGCGCTGTGGGATGGCGTCAGGCGGAACCGGGGCGTGTCGTAATTCGGAATGTAGGTTGGCCGTTGGGTGACGAAGCTGAAACCGCGATCGTTCTCCGTGCTTAAGACTCTCTGCACGATCGAGCCCAACTCCCTGACCTGGTCGAGGCCGATAAACGCATCCACTTCCGGCAACGATTCGCGGAGCTCACGCGAGAAACGCTGCGACATGCAGCCGCTGACGATCAATTTTTGTCCCGGCTTTTTTCCGAGCCCGCGCTGCTGATGGGCGTCGAGAATCGCTTCAATCGACTCCTCCTTTGCCGAATCGATGAACGCGCAAGTGTTCACGACGAGCACGTCGGCCTCACCGGCATCGGCCGTGATCTGCATTCCTCGTTCCAAAACACTCCCGAGCATGATCTCGGCGTCGACCAGATTCTTGGCGCAGCCCAGGCTGATCATGCCGACTTTTGGCGGCGTCTTGGGTTCGCTGATCATTGCAATCGACGAGGCGTTAACGCGGCCGGGCACTGGCGCTCACACTTGGCCGTGGAGCGGGCGAAGGACTCGTCTTGCGCGGAGATTTCTTCGGCGAGGGCGTAGGCGTCGGGATTTTCGCTGAGTCCTCCGGATGGACCGGCTCCGCGCGGCGCACTTCCGGTTCCGCTCCTGACGGCGCCGGGACCGAAGGAGCAACCGTCGGGACAACGGTGGCGGTTGGGGTCGGGATGATGGGCGTGGCGACGCTCTCCGCTGGCGTCGTGGTGTCCGCAGGCTGCGCGTGGGGCGCGATGATCTTGTCGGAAACAGTGGCGGTCGCCACCGGTGAGCTCCCGGGCGCGGGCGTCGGTCTTGGTTTAAGACGCTGCATCTGGAGAAACCATTTCATGACCGTGAAACCGATCACCAAAACCAGGACGCCGATAATAAATGGCCAGAGCGATCCGCCGCCTCCGCCTCCCGGGCTGCTGCTCCGTCTTCGCACCGTGACCGGGCGGACCGGCTCGGGTTCGGGCGCGTCCTGCAGGTAAGCGTAGCCGTCGACGGTTACGCTCTGCGAGGTTTCAAATGCTTCGAGATAGGGTGACACGTCGACCTCGAGGAACTTGCCATAGATAAGCAAAAATCCTTTCGCGTAGGCCAGGCTGGCGAACTGCGAAAAATCCTCATTCTCGATTTCTTCGAGCCGCCCGGGCCTGATTTTCGTCAGGCGACCGGCTTCATCGAGCGTGAGGCTTCGCGCAAGGCGGGCTTCCTTTAATTTTTTACCTAGACCTTCCATGCAATTGAGTGGGTGCGCCGGCTAGACCGCGGCGTCGAGGTCGACGAGAATTTCGCGCGGCTTCGCGCCCTCGCCAGGGCCCAATATGCCGCGCTGTTCCAGAATATCAACGATGCGCGCAGCTCGCGTGTAACCGAGCCGGAGCCGGCGTTGGAGGAGAGATGTCGAAGCGCGTTTTTCCTGCCGGATAATTTCGAGGCATTTCTCGACCAGCTCCTCGTCCTCGTCGGTCACGTCTTCATCCGTGCTGTTGCTCGACAATTGCAGTTTGTCCTGCATGGCCACATCGAAGGTCGGTGGGCTTTGCGCCGAAACGAATTCGACCAGGCGATGAATTTCTTCATCGGTCACCAGCACGCCCTGGGCGCGGATCAGGCGTGAGGTGCTCGGCGGCAAATAAAGCATGTCACCCTGACCCAACAGGCGGTCAGCGCCGTTCTCGTCCAGGATCACGCGGCTGTCGATCTTTGACGCGACCTGGAAGGCAATCCGGCTCGGAATGTTTGCCTTGATCACGCCGGTGACGACATCCGCGCGGGGCGTTTGGGTCGCGACAATCAAATGAATGCCGGCGGCTCGTGCCATTTGGGTGATGCGCGCGATCGCGCTTTCCACATCAGCCGGAGCGGTCTGCATCAGGTCCGCCAGTTCGTCGATGATGATCACGATGTAAGGCATCCGGTCCGGGATAATCGGTTCGTCGTCGCGCGGGACTTTTATTTCCGCTGGAGCCGGGATCGACGATCCCGGCCGGGATTGGCTCGCGAATTTTCTCTCACCGGGATCATCGATCCCGGCTGCAGCATCCAGTTCCTTCTGCGTTTTTTTCGGCGGCCGTCCATTGAAGCTGGTGATATTTCGCACGCCCGCGTGCGCGAAAATCTTGTAACGCTTTTCCATTTCATCAATCACCCAGCGCAGGGCGAGCAGGACCTTTTTCGGGTCGGTCACCACCGGAAAGGCGAGATGCGGCAGCGCATTATACATCTGCATTTCGACCACTTTGGGATCGATCATGATGAAGCGAAGCTCTTCGGGGGTGAACCGGAAAATCATGCTGGCCACGAGCGCGTTGATGCAGACGCTCTTGCCGCTGCCGGTCGTGCCCGCGACGAGCAGGTGCGGCATCTGGGCCAGATCCGCGATGATCGTCTTGCCGTAGACGTCCTTGCCGAGCGCGAGCGGAAGTTTGGATTTCAAGCGGGCCTCCTCCCAATCCTGCGATTGGAGCAGCTCGCGCAACGTCACCTTCACCTTGCGCGTGTTTGCCAGCTCGATCCCGACGGTGTCCTTGCCGGGGATTGGCGCCAGGATGTTGATCCGTTCCGCCCGGGTCGCGCGGGCAAGATCGCGCTCGAGCGCGACGATTTTATCCACCCGCACGCCTTTGGCCGGATAAACTTCGTAGCGGGTAATCGTGGGACCTTTCGTGATGTCGCCCGCCGCGACCGCGATGCCAAACTGGCCCAGGGTTTCGATCAGCACCTGCTGGATCTGTTCCAGTTCCGCGGGATCGACGGCGGTCCGGCCTTCGGTGTCGTGCACGTCCAGCAGGTCGATTCCAGGTAGCGTGTAATTCTCCGCGTCCCAGGTTTTGCTCGTCAGGCCAGCCGGCGTTTTCGGTTTTATTTCGCCTCCCCGCAACTCCGCCAGGGAGGGCTTCTTCTTCGCCGGCTCGCTCGGCAGCGCTGTCGTGTCGACCACTTTCGGCTTGGGCCGGTTCGTTAATTCTTCCGGCGGAACGACGGCCGCTGCCGGCTCGGAAACCGGGGCGCCTCTTTTCTTCAACTGCTTTTCGATGACCCGTTGCTGCTTTGCCAGCTCCTGCTGACTGATTTCGAGGCGCCCTTTCAGGTCGGATTTCCGCAGGCGACGCCTCAATTGCCATTCCCTCAGGGCTACGGTTCCCTGGCGGATCCCGGCGACCGTTTGTCGGACGAGGTGGATCGGGCGCAGCCCCGTCATCAGAATGAGGCTGCTGAGGTAAAGACCTGTCAGCAGAATCATCGAGCCCACGTTGCCCATCCAGGTGAGCAAAAGTTTTTTCCCGATGACATAACCGAGCCATCCGCCGGGGCCCGGGATGTTGAAGAGGGTTCGCCAGCCCTGGAGATGCTGCGTTTGCAATTGGAGGAGGCACGCTCCGGAAACGATAAAGAGGACGATCCAGCCGATCCGCGGTATCACTCGCAATCTTGCATGGAATAATTTTGCGCCGCCGAACCCGAGCAACACAACTGCGAGCAGATACGAAGCAGCGCCCAGCATCATATAGGAGAAGCCGGCGACGATCGCGCCGAAGGGCCCGATGAAATTCTGGGCGGGCCGGTTCGGCGATGAAACCTGGC
>JBBRMO010000122.1:0-6487 GCA_038230815.1 Chthoniobacterales bacterium | reverse complement strand
CCTATTTCTAACCCTCGGTGATGCCGGTATAGCTCAGTTGGTAGAGCAGCTGATTTGTAATCAGCAGGTCGTCGGTTCGAACCCGTCTGCCGGCTCCCTCAAAGCAAGGAAACTCGTATCCCTCCGACAACGGAGCGGGATCCCGGACATTGTACTTTAATAGTGCCCTTTAATTAAGCGTTTATGTGATATCGCTTAATAAAGAAATGCCTTATTAATTTTATGCGACGTGGATTAGCCAGGCGTTCAACAAACTGCGGACCAGGCAGCATCAACGGCCCGGCGGTTAATGGTATTAGCGGCCAGCGATGAGCAGAAAATTCAAACCCTTGGCCGCGGTGCAGGCTCGGCCCTGCGGGTCCATGTTTTTTTTCAACGACAGCCTCTCACGTCCATCGCGGGTGCCGCGAAGATTCTAAATCTTTCGTTTCCTGCCGTGACAACCGCCCTTAACAATTTGGAGAAGCTCGGGATTGTAGGCGAAGTGACCGGGAAACAGCGCAATCGCCTTTTTGCCTATCGTGAATACCTCAAGATTCTGAGTGAAGATACCGAGCCGTTGGATCGTTGACGGAAGCAACTTTTTACCTCGTGGCGCGTTGGCTTTCCCTTCGAACTTCCCAGGCCACCATCGAGCCTTACCTGACGCGGCGGGGGGGCTTATGACAAGGACGACTTCGCATCTCGACGTCCTGGAGAACCACAGCATTTTCATTCTCCGCGAGGCGCACCACGCCTTCCGCAATCTGGCCATGCCCTGGTCGATGGGAAAAGATTCGAATGTCCTGCTTTGGCTCTCCCTCAACGCCTTCCTGGGCAAGGTGCCCTTCCCGCTTTTGCACATCGATACCACCTACGAGTTCCCCGAAATGCTCGGGTTCCGCGAATGGGCCGAGAAACACTACGGCGTCACGGTGATTGTGAAGGTCAATACGGAGGCTCGCGCCCGCGGGATTGGTTATGAGACGCACGATCCCGTCACAGTGACCCATGAATTGAAAACGGTCGCGTTGAAACAGGCGATCGCGGAGCACCGTTGGGACGCGCTCATTACCGGGATTCGTCGCGATGAAGATTCGACCCGGGCAAAAGAACGTTATTTTTCTCCGCGCGACGCCGACTCCGAATGGCATTACAAACTGCAGCCGCCGCAATTCTGGGGACAGTTCGCGATAAAAAATGCGCCGGGAGAGCATGTACGCGTCCAACCGTTGCTCGATTGGACCGAGATCGATATCTGGCGCTACATCCAGCGCGAACAAATTCCCATTCCGCCCCTCTACTTCGCCCGCAACGGCCTGCGCTACCGCTCGTTGGGTTGCCGGCCCATAACGCATCCGATCGAAAGTAATGCGACGACGATCGAGCAAATTATTGCCGAACTTGAGAAGACGCGTTCCAGCGAACGGGCTGGCCGCGCTCAGGACCACCACGAACCGCACGCGATGCAAAAACTGCGAGCGAAAGGGTTCATGTGAAACCGGAAAGCGGAGACCGGAAACCGGAGAGAGAAGCGGCGCAGCCAGGCGATTTCCGACAAAGAACGTTTCAGTTCGGCATTCGCTGTGTTCGGCTTGTCGAATCGCTTCCGAAATCGATGGCGGCTCAGACGATTGGGCGGCAGTTATTAAGGGCCGCTACGAGTGTCGGCGCCAATTATCGTGCGGCTGTGCGAGGGCGATCGCGCGCCGATTTCGTTTCACGGATGGGAATCGTGGAGGAAGAATGCGACGAGGCGCTTTACTGGATCGACGTGCTCGTCGAACTAAACATCGTTTCGTCAACGCGCGTTGAGGAATTGCGCCGCGAGGCTGATGAGATCATCGCAATCACCGTGTCTTCAATCAAAACGGCGCGACGAGGTGGACATAAGTAATATGCCCGAAGCGACGCTCTCTCCGGTTTCCGGTCTCGAATCTCAGATTTCCCTGACACCGTTCTTCCTTTCCGGTTTCCGGTCTCCCATCTCCGGTTTCCCTAACACTGTTTCATCGATTAAAACCGCACGGAAAACTGGGCAAAAGTAGATATGTCGCCAGGACAAACCTCTCCGGTTTCCGGTCTCGGATCTCCGGTTTCCCTGAGGGTCGTTTTTGTCGGCCACGTCGACCATGGGAAATCGACTTTGATTGGGAGGATCCTCGAACAGACGGGTTCGCTTCCAGAGGGAAAGATCGAGGCGTTGCGCACCAGCTGTCAGGCGCAGGGCCGGAACTTCGAATACGCATTCGTTCTGGATGCTCTCGCGGAGGAGCAGCAGCAAAACATCACCATCGATACGACGCAGATCCATTTCCGAACCGCCCGCCGCGAGTACGTAATCATCGACGCGCCCGGTCACGAGGAATTCCTCAAGAACATGATTACCGGCGCCGCCAGCGCCGATGCCGCTGTCATGATTATAGCAGCGGATGAAGGCGCGCGGGAACAAAGCCGGCACCATGGGCAATTACTGAGCTTGCTTGGGATTCGCCAGATAATCGTGGCGGTAAACAAAATGGACCTGGTGAACTACAGCCAGACCGAGTTCGACAAAATTGAGAGCGATTATGGAGCCTTCCTGCGAAATCTCGGGCTAAATGCGAGAGCGTTTGTCCCCGTCTCCGCCAGCGCGGGCGTGAATATTGCCACCAATCGTGAGATTCTGATGCCGTGGTTCGGCGGCGCCAGCCTCCTCCAGGCGATTGATGAATTGGAGCCGCCCCAAACGGTCGCGCACCAGCCGCTGCGTTTTCCCGTCCAGGATGTTTATCGCATTGAGAACCGCCGGGTTGTCGTCGGCCGAATCGAGTCCGGGACCCTACAGGTGGGCGATCGGCTACTTTTTTCGCCGCATCACAAAACGGCGCAGGTAGCGACGATTGAGCGCTGGCCTGCTTCATCCGCGGAATCCGCGTCCGCCGGCGAATCCATCGGCATCACTTTGCGCGATCACATTTTTATCGAGCGCGGTCACGTCGCGTCCCATGAAGTTGATGCGCCCATCGAGTCGAATCGCGTCTACGCCAAAGTGTTTTGGATCGGGAGGAAACCGTTACGAGTAGGGGCCCGTCATCGGGTGAAGCTGGTTACACAGGAGGTCGAATGCCAGGTCGTCGCCGTGGGGAAT
Source organism: Chthoniobacterales bacterium (assembly GCA_038230815.1). Classification (GTDB taxonomy): domain Bacteria; phylum Verrucomicrobiota; class Verrucomicrobiia; order Chthoniobacterales; family UBA10450; genus AV80. The sequence goes on along the minus strand of JBBRMO010000122.1, from coordinate 3,378 downwards.
GTGATCGATGCCGCGACCCTGAACGCCACGACCGTGGACCGCGCTGAACTCCGGGCCAATGAAGTCGGCGAAGTAACGTTACAGACCCGCGCACCGCTTGTTCTGGACAATCACGAGCGTGTTCCGGCGTTGGGTCGTTTCATTCTTGCCGACGCTGACCATCTGGTCGGGGGCGGGATTATTTCGGGCGCGCTCTACACGGCATCGAAGGCCGTTAAGAGCGACAACATCTTTTGGAGTGAGAGCGAGATCACAGCCGCCCGTCGCGCCGTTCGCAATCAACACCGGGGCGCGGTCGTCTGGCTCACCGGGCTTTCTGGCGCAGGGAAGTCGACTATCGCGCGGGCCCTCGAGAAAGAATTATTTCAGCTTTCGATGCACACCTACGTCCTCGACGGCGACAATCTGCGCCATGGATTGAATGCGAATCTCGGTTTTTCGCCCGAGGATCGCGCTGAAAATATTCGGCGCGTTGGCGAAGTCGCGAAATTGATGGCCGACGCCGGCATCGTGGTTATCACGTCTTTTATTTCGCCTTATCGCGCCGATCGGACCCGGGCCCGCGCCATTGCGCTCCAGGCTGGCGCCGAGTTTGTCGAGGTTTTTGTCGACGCCCCGCTGTCCGTCTGCGAAGGACGGGACCCGAAAGGGCTATATCAAAAAGCCCGCGCGGGAGCACTAAAAGGATTCACCGGGGTCGACGCGCCGTACGAACCGCCTGAGGATCCAGAAATTGTCGTCCACACGCACGAACAGACACCCACGGAATGCATCGACCAAATCATGGGAGCGCTCTTGCCGCGTTTACGTGATAGTTAAATGACCAGGTTTTGCCCGGCCCAGCGTGGCGAGGCGGATGGTTTGCGACCGCTAAATGAAATCAGCCCAGAAAGGAAACACGAAAGAGCCGTTCATCGGTTGCACGATCGCACCCGCCGCAGCGGCGCCCCAGGCTTTCGTACTCGCCAGGTCGTTCCTCGAGTTTCATCCGAACGCGCAGTTCGCTCTTTTGCTCGTCGATCGATATGACGGCGCGATGGAGGCCCCCCCCAACGCATCTCTCCTCGGCCTCGGTGATCTCGATCTGCCGCCGGGAGAAGAATGGCGTTTACCGATGTTGTTCAATCCGGCGGAGCTAACATCCCTCCTCAAACCGGTGCTGCTTCAGACTCTTCTCAAAAGAGGTAACAGCATCGTCGCGTGTTTCGAGTACTCGACCCTCATTCTTGGACCAATAGCTGAAGCGGAATTGATTGACTGTGAAAACGCCGTCGTTGCGTCCGCCGCGATCCAAAACGATTACCGCGATTACGGCCGAAGCTTCATCGCCGTCCGTTCAGCGGCCGAGGCAGGCCTGGGTTCATGGTTTGATCAATCATGGAACGAGAATGTCGTCCGTTATTCGCATTCGCCCGGGGATGACCGATCACGAGTGATAGAGGACATCTTCGAACGGGTGCCTCACGCCGCAATCACGTCTCCCAGTTTTGCCGTTTGCTATGTGAACCTGGATCCGAAAACCTTTACATTGGCCGACGAAGGTTACGAAGTCGATGGAAGGCCGCTTCGCTCCTTTGACTTCCGGGGTTACGATCCCGATAAGCCTCATTTGTTGAGCCGATATCAAGGCTTGGAACCGCGGATTTTGTTGAGTGAGAGTCCGGCACTGACCAGCCTCTGCGACGAATACCGCACCAAGGTTATCGGCGCGAATTACGAGAAGGAGAGTTTACGGAGGAACCCCGAGATCGCATTGAACCGGTTGCCTATCGATGAGCGAATGCGGCGAATCTATCGAGAGGCGTTGGACAAGTTTCGGGGGGGGCAGGGAGCCGACCCACCCAGTCCGTTTGGTCCGGGAGGTGAAGAAGGTTTTTTGAAATGGCTGAACGAGCCGATCGGGCAAAGAAAAACGGGCGTTACCCGTTACATGCTCGCAGTCTGGGAAGATCGAGAGGATGTTCAGAAGACATTTCCCGATCCGCTCGGTGCGGATATGTCGGCCTTCCAGGATTGGTATTTTGTTTTTGGCCGGCAAGAGCTGAACCTTCCTCCAGCCGTCGTTCCAAGCGACTTGAGGGCGGCGGACGAACCCGGGATGGGGGCAAGTGCTGCGAATGGCGCGACGCCGGCGGTAAACGTGGCTGGCTTTTTCCGAGCGGAACTCGGGCTTGGCGTAGCCGCGCGCGCGATTTTGTCGGCCCTGGAAGCCGTCGGGATTCCATTTAACACCGTTTCATTTTCGGCCACCGATAATCGCCAGGCTATTCCTTTCGTCGATCGACAGGTCGAAGCCGCAGATGCGGACATAAATATCATCTGCATCAATCCCGATCTGTTACCGGTCTTTGCCGAACAGACCGACCCGGCGTGGCGACATGGCCGCTACACCATTGGCGTCTGGTTTTGGGAGGTGGAAGATTTCCCGGAATCCCTCCACGGCGCCTTTAATTACGTGGACGAAATCTGGGTGGCGAGCGATTTTATGCGCCACACCTTCCTCAAAGTATCGCCAAAGCCGGTATTCAAATTTCCGCTCCCCATTCTCACCCCGCAAATCGAGCCATCCTATTCCCGCCGCGATTTGGGTCTGCCCGACGCATTCACGTTTCTTTTCAGTTTCGATCTGCTTAGCGTTCTGGAGCGAAAGAATCCCCTCGGTCTCGTAGAAGCATTTAAGCGAGCCTTTCCTAATGGCTCAGATCCGGCACTGGTCATTAAGACAATCAACGGCGATAAGCGCGTTCTTGAAATGGAGAAGTTAAGGTATGCCATCCGGGGCCGGCCCGACATATTTCTCAAGGAAGGTTATTTGTCGCAAATACAGAACAACGCCCTAACCGCGCTCGCAGACTGCTACGTCTCGCTCCATCGCTCAGAAGGGTATGGTTTGACGATCGCCGAAGCTATGGCGCTAGGAAAGCCTGCAATCGCTACAGCTTACTCCGGCAACTTGGAATTCATGACATCCGAGAACAGCTATCTCTGTCCCGCCCGCCGCTGTGAAGTTGGCCTCGAGCGCGAGCCTTACCCAGCGGACTCCCATTGGTCGGAACCGGACGTGGAAGAGGCCGCAAACTTAATGCGGCATGTTTGCGCCCACCACGATGAGGCGCGGGCCCGCGGATTGCGGGCAGCGGAACATATTCTCCGGCTGCATTCGCCCGAAGCAGCGGGGCCGATTATGTGTGACCGGTTCGGCCTTATTCGCCGCCGGCGGCAGGAGCGCGCCGCGCAGCGGGACGCTTCTTTTCTGGAAGATCGGATCGAAGAACTAGAAGCCGAAAACACCCGATTTATGAATCAGGAGCATTGATGAATGTTGGCAGTTTCCGACTGAACCGCGACTATCAGACCGGTATCAGATCAGATTGTAGG
>JBBRMO010000121.1:0-6548 GCA_038230815.1 Chthoniobacterales bacterium | reverse complement strand
TACCGCCGATGGAAGACTTTTACATGGGCGACGCGACGGTCCGAATTTTCCTGCCCGTCTTCAAAATGAATTTCCCGGAGCTGGTGGACATGACGCTGCCGCCCGAGGGCGTGTTTCACAATCTCGTCTTCGTCAGTATCCGGAAACAGTATCCCTATCAGGCCTTCAAGGTCATGCACGGATTGTGGGGGATGGGGCAGATGATGTTCAGCAAATACATCGTGGTCGTGGACGAAGACTGCGACGTGCATAACACAAGCGAAGTGCTGTTTCGTCTGTGTGCGAACACCGACCCGGCGCGCGACAGCACGATCATCCGGAATCCGAGCGACTCTCTCGATCACGCCCCGAGTTCACAGAATGTCGGTTCGCACATGGGTTTCGACGCGACGCGCAAACTTCCGGGTGAAAATTATCATCGCTCCTGGCCGGAGTTATTGAAGATGACGGACGAGGCACAGGGGATCGTCGATGCCCTGCGCAGGTAGGGACATCGCGGCGCAATTTCGGTGGAGGCTGGCCGGGTGCGCTACAGTCTCTGGCCGAAGCCACAGCTCGGCGCCCCTCCCCTCAAACAATTGGGGGCGAGACTCTGTCGAGCCGAACCGAAGAAACACGCCAAACCCCGCGGCTCGACAGAGTCTCTCCTTACCGAAAAAAATCACTAGCGGACGCCCCAGCGCAGCATCCCTGCCAAATCAGGGTTTGCGAAAATACCCGCCGCCAATTCGGTCTTCCACGAGCCCGCCGTGCGGGACGTGGCGCAGGTTGTAAATTTGGTGCGGAGGATACGGACTTTGATAAAACCCGGGCGCTTCCACCGGACTCGCGAAAGGGAAACCATGGCGTGGCGGCGGACCGTAACGGACAGCGTCCGCTTCGTCGATGGACGCGCCAATCAGCGCCCCCGTGTTTGCGCCAATCAAAGCGCCCACGGCCGCTCCGCGAACGTCCCCCGTGGCCGCCGCGCCGAGGATGGCTCCAGTGGTGGCACCCCAACCGGCGCCCTGGCCGGTGGCGGTGTCACACGACGTGAGCGCGAACGCAACAAAAAGAGCCACGGCGATGATGAGTAAGAGATGCTTCTTCATGATGTCCTGATGAAAATGGTTCGAGAAGAATTTTGACGGTAAATCAGTTTCACGCATTCAAGCAAAGTCGAAGAAGTTGTCCCGCGATCCGGCCGCTTTTTTCGATCTTGCTGAGCCTGTATTCTTTATCGAAGACACGAAATCGGTCCGTTTTCATGCGGGTCAGCAAGCCACGGTAAACAGACGCCATGATTTCAGCCGCGACCATGGAGCGGCGGTCTCCTGGCGGCAGGAGCGCCGCGGCGCGCGAGAAGAATTCCTCGGCGCGTGACGCTTCGAATTCTATCAGTTCGACGAACGCTTCGTTGTGTTTGCGGGCACGGAGGTCGGCCTCGGCATAATCGAAGCGGGCGAGATCTTCCTGCGGCAGATAAATTCGCCCAGTGCTCAGGTCCTTGCCGACGTCCCGGATGATGTTCGTCATCTGTAAAGCCAAGCCCAGTTCGATCGCATAATCGCGACAGGCGGGATTTCGATACCCGAAGATCTCGATGCTGACGAGGCCAACAGCGCTGGCCACGCGATAGCAGTAGAGCCGTAACTCTTCGAAGGATTGGTAATGGACGGTCCCCAAATCCATTTCTACGCCGTTGATGATCTCCTCGAGCATCGGCGGCGTGATTGAATATTTCGCATAAAGCCCACGGACGTCACGCGCCAGAGCCGGCTCGTCCGGAGCGCTTTCCCGAATCCATTTCCGCCAGGCCGTTAATGCGCCGGCCTTCTCTTCGACCGATGTTTCGGAAGCATCCGCGATGTCGTCGACCACGCGGCAGAAGGCGTAAAAAACCGTGATGTCGTTTCGGCGCTCACGGCCCAGTGCGATAAAGGCCAGGGCCAGGTTCGACTTGCTGTCCCGCGTGATCTTGGCTGCGTTCATCTGTTCGAAGTGAAGCGGGCGTTTTTCAATATCCCCGGCTTCGTCGACATTTTTTTTAACAACGAGCGGCGGAGCGCTCCATCCACCTAATATCGAATCTCGGATTGAATCCAGGTTTCCTGATTGGCGCGCCGCGTTTCACACTGGCGGAACAGACAAACCCAGGACGCGAGCAACCACCCCGTGATCAACCCGCGCCCGCAAACGTAAATTATTTTCCACGCGATCACGCCCACCGGGCGATCCGCAATCGCACCGCGGACAATGGCGTCGCACGCGACCAGAAAGAAATAATGGAGCGCGGCGATGAGAAGAAACCAGCCAAAGCGAAAGAGGTTTGTCCGGATAAACTCCCTATGGGCGCGGATCGCGGCCCGCAAAGTTTCGTTGTGGAGCACGAGCGAAACCTGGACCGAACAGAACCCGATGATCAGCACGCACATGATGAAACGTTCTCCGGGCATATAATCGAGCACGTCGGGTACGTTCATGAAATAAGCCAGCAGCAACGGCGCGCGAACGATCAGCGTGCCAACGATCGCGACGATCCCCGCCCATTCCAGAGCATAGCTGAACCGGCGCATGGCGAAGCGGAACAAATCTTCCTCACCGAAGCTCAGCCCTTTAATCCAGGCGAGACAAACCGTTATCAGATACACCTGGATGTAGACGCCAAAGAGATACTCGAAAATAAACGCCACCGCATCGACGGTCGCGGAAATTTGGAGCCACTTCGCCGCGGGCGCGCTCGTCCCCCACTCCGGCAGGCGCCAGAACGCGATCGGCTTCAGCAGCGTGGCCAGAGCGCTGATTAACAGCGCGAAATAGATTAGGTAACCCCAGAAACCGTATCGTTTTCCGAGCGCTCGCACCAGGGCGCCATGCAGCCCGCGCCAGTTGATCAGCAACAGGACCGCGGCGATGATCGAGAGCGGATAGGTGGTCGTCGCATTGTCAAAGATGCCCGCCACCCCTTCCAGCGTGGGCAACGGGACTTCCCGCCAGATTTCCACAAAGGCCGGCCAATCCCATGAACCGGGAGCCGACACCTGGTTAAAGTCGAGATCGGCCAACCCGCGTAAGGGGGTGAAGGTCGCGAATTGAAAAACCGAGTAGGCGAATCCGAGCAGGACGAAAGTCAGCCAGATGCGTTTGAAACGCAGGATGCAGCGGAAGCCGTCGCGGAGCGGCAGCCGGATCGGATTAAAAAAGAGAACGATGAGATATCCGGCGCAAAGTCCGAGCAGCGGATAGATGCGCGGAATGCTCGAAAGCATCGGGCAAGCCTAACGAATCAATCCCCAGTGCCAGGTGAAGGGCCAGTAAACAAACAATCCGCGACCGACGAGATTGGGCTCCGGGACCGGGCCCCACCAGCGACTGTCGTAACTGTTATAACTGTTGTCCCCCATTGCGAAGTAACTGTGCGGCGGCACGGTGAACGTCTTCGAAGGGTCCGCCAGGTAGTCGCGCCCTGGCGCATACCCACGGTACGGCGGCCTGGCCGACATCACGCGCCCGAAGCCGAGACCTTCCGCAATCTTCCCGTCCACATACAGAAGCGGCGAATTAATCATCAACGTGTCGCCCGGCACGCCCGCCAGCCGTTTGATGTAAAACGAATGTTCGCCGGTCTCCGGATCGCCCGGAATTCCCTGGATGTTATCAGTGCGGAAAACGAAAACATTCCCAGGGTGCGGCCGGATGAAGTTGTAACTGAACTTGTCCACAAAAACCTGGTCGCCCGTGTCGACGGCGCCGCGGGCAATCACGTCGCCCTTGTTGTAACGGCCCCCGGGCAACACTTTGAAATCCTGGCGAAGCGTGTCCGGCGCGGCATAGACCAGGAAACTCTGTTTTTGGCAGATGATGCGCGAAAAGGTAAAGAAGAAGGCGAACTTCTTGGGGACAATTTGTTCGACCACGTCGTCCTGCTCGGAGACGACGTCGACGTAATTGCGTCCCAGGACAAAGAACTCTGCGATCTGGCGCAGGAAATTCGGCTTGGAACCATCCGCGGGATAACCCTTCCAGTACCATCCCTCCGCCCGCTTCTCGTATCCCGGTTTCTGATCGAACGGAATATCCTCGTCCTTCGCGACAAAGGCGCGGTGGCCGATGATGCCGTTCAAGGTCGGTTGCATCGAGCCCGTTGGGATCTTGAAGGGCTGGAGAAAATAGGAGCGAACCCCGATCGCCACCACCACCGCCACGAGGACCACTTCGACATTCTCGCGCCAGGCTGCGTCCTTCGGCGCGGGCAGATATTGCGTGTACAATTCGTGAAGCCGGTCGGTTTCCACCCTCGCTTTCGCCTCGTCGCGCGCCTTCAGAGCCTGGCGGAGCGATTCGACCTGCGCTTTGAATTCCGTCATGGTGCTTTCGCTCAAAACGTCGCTTCGATAGCGCAGCAATTTTTCCGCGTGCCGGATCAGGAGATAACCGTGTTTAACGTATTTCTTGGTGAACATGAAATTAATGGCCTAACGGGTTATGCCTTCTCCGTCGTCCCGAGCGGAGCGATGCGGAGTCGAGGGCCCCTGCAAAGAGACCTTCTGCCTTTCAATTGGCTTTGAGATTCCCGTGATGCACCGGGATCCCTCGACTGGACTCGGGATGACGGCAACTCTTTCATTGCGCCCTGAGCACCTGGATGAAGGCTTCCTGCGGAATATTGATCTTGCCGATGCTTTTCATGCGCTTTTTGCCTTCTTTTTGCTTCTCGAGCAACTTTCGTTTGCGGGTGATATCGCCGCCGTAGCATTTCGCGGTTACGTTTTTTCGCAATGCTGAAACACTCTCGCGGGCGATAATCTTTCCGCCGATCGCCGCCTGGATCGCAACCTGGTAGAGCTGGCGCGGAATCACTTCCTTTAATTTCGCGGCCAGCATTCGCCCGCGGCTGTCGGCCCGATCGCGATGAACAATGGTGGAAAAAGCGTCGACCGGCTCGCCGTTGACGAGGAGATCCAGTTTCACCAGTTTCGCGGCGCGGTAACCCGCGTGTTCGTAGTCCATCGAACCGTAACCGCGGGTCATGCTCTTAATCTTGTCGTTGAAGTCGACCAGGATTTCGTTGAGCGGAAGCTCGCAGTGGAGCATGACGCGACGCGTATCGAGGGTCTCCGTATGATCCGTCACCCCGCGCTTCTCCAGGATTAACTTTAGGATGTCGCCGATGTTTTCGTTCGGGCACAGGACGTACGCTTTCACGATCGGCTCGCGGATTTCATCGATCACACTCGGATCGGGCAAATGCGCCGGATTATCGATCAGCAGCGTCTCGCCACGCGTCGTGAATATTTCGTAGATTACGCTGGGCGAGGTCGCGATGATATCCATGTCGTATTCGCGCCGGAGCCGTTCCTGAATGATCTCCATGTGGAGGAGGCCGAGAAAACCGCAGCGGAAACCGAAGCCGAGCGCGACCGAACTCTCCGGCTGGTAAACGAAGGCGGAATCGTTCAACCGCAATTTTCCGATCGCAGTTTTCAAATGCTCGAAGTCAGCGGTGTTGATCGGATAAATGCCGCTGAAAACCATCGGGTGGATTTCCTGGAACCCCGGCAACGGCACCTTCGCCGGATTGCGCAGGTCGGTCACCGTGTCGCCGATTTTGATGTCAGCCGTGCTCTTGATGTTCGCGATGAAATAACCGACGTCCCCCGCCTGGAGGCGTTTTTGCGGAAACATTTTCGGCGTGAAAACACCCACTTCCTTCACCTCGTAACGCGCGTCATTATTGATCAGTTTGATTCCCTGGTCGGCTTCCATCTTCCCCGAAAAAATCCGGACGTAGGCGACCACGCCGCGATAAATATCGAAAACGCAATCAAAGACGAGCCCGCGTAAAACTTCATCGGCCGGTTTCGCCGGTGGCGGGATGCGATGAACCACAGCCTCGAGGATTTCCTCGATCCCAATGCCCATCTTCGCGCTGGCATCGATCGCTTCCTCGGCCGGAATCGCGAGAATCTCCTCGAGCTGCTTGTGGACCGCGGGAATGTCGGCATTCGGGAGATCGATCTTGTTGATCACGGGCACGATCGTCAGTCCCTGCTTGTGGGCGAGATGGACGTTGGCGACCGTCTGCGCTTCCACGCCCTGCGCCGCATCGACGATGAGGAGCGCGCCTTCGCAGGCCGCGAGTGACCGGGAAACTTCATAGGCAAAATCGACGTGTCCCGGTGTATCGAGAAGGTTGAGCCGGTATTCCTGGCCCGATTTGCTTGTGTAACGCATCGCGACCGGATGCGCCTTGATCGTGATCCCGCGCTCGCGTTCCAGATCCATCGAATCAAGCAATTGATCCTGTTTGTCGCGTTCGTGGATCGTACCGGTGCGGTCGAGCAATCGATCGGAGAGGGTCGTCTTCCCATGATCGATATGCGCGATGATGCAAAAATTACGGGTCATCTCGATCGACATAAAGCGGAGCACTATGGGGGTGCGCGCCGGGTGGGTCAATGAGCGCCCCCTCCCCTTTCCTGCTCCTGCTCCTGATCCTGATCTTAATCCTCAGGCCGATGGGGACGATTAGGAGCAAGAGCAAGAGCAAGAGCAAGAGCAAGAGCAAG